>DATEKY010000900.1:0-4433 GCA_035277225.1 Xanthobacteraceae bacterium | reverse complement strand
CAGCCGCAAAAGAACGCCGATCATGAACGCCGACAGCTACAAGCGCGACGCCGCGGCCGGCGCCCTCGAATACGTTCAGCCGGGCATGCGGCTCGGCCTCGGCACCGGATCGACCGCGCGGCCGTTCGTCGAGATGCTCGGCGAGCGCGTGCGCGCCGGCCTCGACGTGATCGCGGTGCCGACCTCCGAGGCGACGCGCGCGCAGGCGGAGGAGTGCGGCATCAGGCTGACCACGCTCGACGATACGCCCGAACTCGACCTCACCGTTGACGGCGCCGACGAGATTTCTCCCGATCTGACCCTGATCAAGGGCGGGGGCGGGGCGCTGTTGCGCGAGAAGATCGTGGCGGCGGCCTCGGCGCGCATGGTCGTCATCGCCGACGCCTCGAAATGGGTCGAAACGCTCGGCCGTTTCCCGCTGCCGATCGAAGTGGTGCCGTTCGGCCTCGGCGCCACCGAGCGGGCGGTCGCCGCCGCCATCCAGGCGAGCGGCAATTCCGGCCCGCTGACGCTGCGCCGCGACAAGGCCGGCCTTGCTTTCGTCACGGACGGCGGCCATTTCATCCTCGATGCCGCGCTGCAGCGGATCGCCGATCCGCGCTCGCTCAGCGAACGATTGACTGCTATTCCGGGGGTCGTGGAGCACGGGCTGTTCATCGGCCTTGCCCGGACGGCCGTGATCGCAGGACCGCAGGGCCGGCGCATCGTGGAACGGCCGTAAATCAGGACAAAGGATCGACCCATGAAGATCTCTCTCGCCCGGCTCGCGCCCCTGGTTGTGATCGCCCAGATGCTGGCCGGCGCCGCGCTCGCACAGCAGCCGACCCCCGCCGCGATCGCCGCCGCGAAGGAACTGGTCGAGCTGAAGGGCGGCGGACAGATGTTCGATCCGGTCATCATCTCGATCGTCGAGCAGACCAAGGGCGCGCTGCTGCAGACCAATCCGCAGCTGGCCAAGGATCTGAACGAAGTCGCCGCGCAGCTGCGCAACGAGTTCGCGCCGCGCCGCGACGAACTGTTGACCGAGGCCGCCAAGCGCTACGCGTCGCGCTTCAGCGAAGCCGAGCTGAAGGACCTCGCGACCTTCTTCAAGTCTCCGCTCGGCAAGAAGATGATCCAGCAGGAGCCGCAGGTTCTCGACGAGACCTTCAGTTTCGTGCAGCAGCAGTTCGGACCGCGCGTCGCCGAGGAGGCGATGAACCGCTACCGCACCGAGATGAAGAAGAAGGGGCACAATCTCTAAGGCTCTTCCGCTCCCGATGAGCGACTTCGACACCGATCTGTTCGTCATCGGCGGCGGTTCGGGCGGCGTGCGCGCCGCGCGGATCGCGGCCGGCTACGGCGCGCGCGTGATGCTGGCGGAGGAATTCCGCGTCGGCGGCACCTGCGTGATCCGCGGCTGCGTGCCGAAGAAGCTGCTGGTCTACGCCTCGCGCTTTTCCCATTCGTTCGAGGAGGCCGAGGGCTACGGCTGGACCGTCGGCGCAACCTCGTTCGACTGGGCCACGCTGATCGCCAACAAGGACAAGGAGATCGCGCGGCTCGAAGCGGCCTACACGGCGAACCTCACGCGTTCCAACGTCACGATCGCGAAGACCCGCGCGGTGCTGGAGGACGCCCACACCGTGCGCCTGCTCGCCGACGACCGCCGCGTGCGCGCCAAGCACATCCTGATCGCGACCGGCGGCTGGCCCGGCATGGGCACGGGCATCGCCGGGATCGAGCACGTCATCTCGTCGAACGAGGCGTTTCACCTGACCGAGCTGCCGAAGCGCATCCTGATCCAGGGCGGCGGCTACATCGCGGTCGAGTTCGCCTGCATCTTCGCCGGCCTCGGCAGCAAGGTGACGCTGGTCTATCGCGGCGACAACATCCTGCGCGGCTTCGACGACGACGTGCGCACGCATCTGCGCAGCGAGATGGAGAAGCGCGGCATCAAGATCATCTGCAAGCGCATCGTCGAGGCGGTCGAGAAGGTCGATCGCGGGCTGTGCGTGGAACTGTCGGACCACGAGGACATCGTCGTCGACAAGGTGATGTTCGCGACCGGGCGGCGGCCGAACGTGAAGGGGCTGGGGCTGGAGGCGGCGGGCGTGACGCTCGACGACAAGGGCGCGATCGAGGTCGATACGTTTTCGCGCACCTCGGTCCCGCACATCTACGCGGTCGGCGACGTGACCGACCGTCTCGCGCTCACGCCCGTGGCGATCCGCGAGGGCCACGCGTTTGCGGACTCGGTGTTCGGCGGCCGGCCGACCGAGGTCGATCACACCAACGTGCCGACCGCCGTGTTCTCCGAGCCGGAGGTCGGCGCCATCGGGCTGACCGAGACGCAGGCGCGCGAGCGCTACCATCGCGTCGATATCTTCAAGACCAGCTTCCGCCCGATGAAGAGCGTGTTCGTCGGCAGCGAGGCCCGCACCCTGATGAAGCTCGTCGTCGACGGCGCGAGCGACCGCGTGCTCGGCTGCCACATCGTCGGGCCGGACGCGGGCGAGATGATCCAGATGCTCGCCATCGCGATCAAGATGGGCGCCACCAAGGCGGATCTCGACGCCACCATGGCGCTGCATCCGACCGCCGCCGAAGAGCTCGTGACCATGCGCACAGTGACGGAGAGCCACGTTCGCCAGGCGGCCGAGTAGCGATGACGTCGCCGGCCGGCTTCGTCGTCTATACGCTGCTCCAGTACCTTGTGATCTGCGCGGTCTTCGTCGCGCTCTGCGATCTCGCCCAGCGCCTGTTCAGGCTCGACGATCTGTTGACCTTCTGCGCCGCGCTGCTGGCGCTCGGCGCGATCGGCTACCTGCTGTTCTGGATCGCGCTCGGCAGCTATGCGGCATTCGGCATCGTCAAGATCGCCGTGCTCGCCGCATTGCTCATCCAATTTGGCCTGATCGTCTGGCAACGCCGGCTCGCCGCTTACCGCTGGCTCGGCGAGCCGTTGCTCTACGTCACGCTGTTCGCCGCGATCGTGCTCACGCTCGGCTTTTCCAACGGCGGCCTCGATCAGGTCGACATCACGGCGCAGAACCGATTCAGTCATCCGCTCCCCGTGGACAACATGATCCCGCTGATCGTCGCCAAGGCGCTGCGGCTGGGAGAGATCGCCTCGCCGCTGTTCGGCGACTGGCTGATGAGCGATCGCCCGCCGTTGCAGGCCGGGCTCTATCTGATGCTCACCCTGCAGAACCACGAGCTCGGCTATCAGATCGTTGCCGCGTGGCTGCAGGCGAGCTTCCTGTTCGGCGTGTGGGGGCTCGCTGTCGCGGCCCAGGTTTCCGCCGCCGCGCGCCGGCTGATCCTGCTCGCCTGCTGCCTGCTGCCGACCGCGATCATCAACACGTTCTACGTCTGGCCGAAGATGCTGACGGTCGGCTTCCTGCTGCTGGTGTTCGCGCTGCTGTTCTGCCGCAGGGCGGAGGACGACCGCGAGCGCGCGGCGTTCGGCATCCTGATCGGCGGACTGACCGCACTCTCCGTGCTCGGTCACGGATCGAGCCTGTTCGCGCTGATCGGCTTTGCGGTCGCGGTCGTCGCGTTCTGGGCCTGGCCGCCGCTCAGGACCATGATCTGCGGTTTCGTGACCATCGTGGTGCTCTATGCGCCCTGGATGGTCTACCAGAATGTCTTCGACCCGCCGGCCAACCGCCTGCTGAAATGGCATTTCGCCGGCGTGGTCGACGTCGACACTCGCTCGTTCGGGACGGCGTTGCGCGACGCCTACGGGGCGTTGTCGTGGAACAGCTATGTGCAGGGCAAGCTTGGCAACATCGACGCGTTGATCGGCCAGTGGCCTGGCGCGACCGCGCGAAGCATTGCGGCGATCTTCCGTCTCGGCTCCTGGGAACCGGCCGGCATGCGGTCGAACGATTTCTTCCAGCTGCTTCCCTCGCTGCACGTCTATTCGGTGGCGCTGATCGGCGCGGTGCTGCTCCTTCCGTTGCTGAAAGCGGATCAGCGGCCGCAGCGCGATGCGGCGCTGCGCATGCTCGTCGCGCTGGCCGCGATCCTCGCCGTGTTCGTGCTGCTGATCTTCCAGCCGGGGCAGACCATCAATCACCAGGGCACTTACCTGGTGCAGGTCATGGCGGCGGTCTGCGCCTTCACCGTGCTGACGCTGCGCGCGCGCTGGCTCGCATTCGCGTTCATCGCCGTGCAGGCGGTCACGGTCTCGGCGACCTATGCGTTCACCCTGCAGCACGATCCGGCGCTCTGGCCGCTGCTCGCGATTTGCGCGGGCGCGACGGTTGCGCTCCTAAGTTACTCACTGACTCCCGGCTTGCGGCGAGCCTAGCCACGCCGCCGCGTCGCGCCAGAGCGTGTCGCGATGCTCGGGGCGGAAGAAGCCGAAATGGCCGAGCTTCGCCGTGCCGGCGTCGGCCGGAGCGATGTCGATCCGCTCCGGCGTCGTGCCGGTGAAGCCTGAGCAC
>DATEKY010000899.1:0-2018 GCA_035277225.1 Xanthobacteraceae bacterium | reverse complement strand
TGGGAATGACGCCGGTGTTCTGGGTGCTCGCCGCCTGCCTGCTGGGCGGCGCGTTCTTCGCGCGAAGGCAAGTAAAATCCTCCGCATGAAAAGGGTGACCCTGTCGCAGTTCCTGGTCGGACGCCAGCAGCAGAAGAAGATCAACCCCGACCTGCGCCTCCTGATCGAGACCATCGCGCGCGCGTGCAAGGCGATCAGCACGCGGGTGAACAAGGGCGCGCTCGCCGACGGCCTGGGCTCCGCCGGCAAGAGCAACGTGCACGGCGAGGCGCAGAAGACGCTCGACGTGCTGTCGAACGAGATCCTGCTCGAGGCCAACGAATGGGGCGGCAACCTCGCCGCGCTCGCCTCCGAGGAGATGGAGGAGCCGCGCCCCATCCCCACTCATTACCCGCGCGGCGAATACCTGCTGCTGTTCGACCCGCTGGACGGCTCGTCGAACATCGACGTGAACATTTCCGTCGGCACCATCTTCTCGGTGCTGCGCTGCCCGAAGAACAACGACGGCAGCTACTGCGACGCGAACGAGAAGGCGTTCCTGCAGCCGGGCACCAGCCAGGTGGCGGCCGGCTTCGCGGTATACGGGCCGACCACGGTGTTCGTGCTCACGGTGGGCGACGGCGTGTACGGCTTCACGCTCGATCGCGAGACCTACACCTTCGTGCAGACCCATCCCGAGATCCGCATCCCGGCCGACACGCAGGAGTTCGCCATCAACGCGTCGAACTCGCGGCGCTGGGAAGCGCCGGTGAAGCGCTACATCGACGAATGCCTGGCCGGCAAGGACGGCGCGCGCGGCAAGGACTTCAACATGCGCTGGGTGGCCTCGATGGTGGCCGACGTGTTCCGCGTGCTGTCGCGCGGCGGCATCTTCATGTACCCGCGCGACGCGAAGAACAAGGACGGCCGCCTGCGCCTCATGTACGAGGCGAACCCGATGTCGTTCATCGTCGAGCAGGCGGGCGGCGCCGCCACCGACGGACAGATGCGCATCCTGGAGATCCAGCCGAAGGGCCTGCACCAGCGCTGCCCGGTGATCCTCGGCTCGAAGAACGAGGTCGAGCGCGTCACTTCGTACCACCAGAAATAAGAAGGGGCCCCTCGGGGCCCCTTCTCCTCTCCTGCCTCCTCCGGAAACCTATTTCAGGTGCCGGCTGACCAGCTTGGTCATCTCGAACATCGACACCTGGCTCTTGCCGCCGAACACGGCCTTGAGCTTGTCGTCGGCGTTGATCATGCGGCGGTTCTTCTTGTCCTGAAGACCGTTGCGCTTGATATAGCCCCAGATCTTCTTGGTCACCTCGGTGCGCGGCATCGCGCTGGAGCCGACCACGGACGCGAGCGGGCCGCTCGGCGTCATCGCCTTCATGAAGGCGGCATTAGGCTTGCGCTTCTTGCCCGCCTTCTTCGCTTTTTTCTTCGCCATCTCGGTTTCTCCTCTGAACTTACGGATTTGAACTGCGGTGAACTGTCCCGGTTTTCCCCCGCCACACGGCGCAGCGGTGTCGTGAAGATGCCGAAGAAGCTATCGCGTGTCAACGCTTTTCAGAGGGAAATCGCGACCGATTCCCTCGGCAGTCGGGTTTCCGCCACGGGGCAGACGTAGAATCTTTCGCATGAACATCGCCGATCTGCGCCAGGAATACATGCGCTCCGGGCTGACCGAAGCGCAAGCTGACGCCGATCCGATTCGGCAATTCGAACGATGGTTTGCAGACGCGCTGCGCGCGAAGCTGCCTCTGCCGAACGCGATGACCCTCGCGACCGTCACGCCGCAGGGCGCACCTTCGGCGCGCATCGTGCTCCTCAAAGGCGTCGAGAACGGCGGTTTTCTCTTTTATACCAACTACCTCAGTCGCAAGGGACGCGAGCTCGAGGCGAGCGCGCGCGCCTGCCTGCTGTTCCTCTGGTCGGACCTCGAGCGCCAGGTGCGCATCGACGGCAGCGTGACGAAAGTGAGCGCGGCCGACTCCGACGCGTACTACGCCTCCCGCCCTCTGGGGGCGCGGCTGTCGGCC
>DATEKY010000898.1:0-2308 GCA_035277225.1 Xanthobacteraceae bacterium | reverse complement strand
AACCGTCAACCGCGCGGGTCACAACGCTGCATTGACATCGCTATTCCCGCGTGCAGTCTCGCGCTGCCGGATGCCGCGACTCATCGGGAGAAGGTCATGTTCTACATCGGCGACCTGTTCCAGTGGGAGCGATTCATCACGCCGTCGATCATCAAGCTGTTCTACTGGCTGGTGGTCGTGATCGTGATCCTCGGCGGCCTCTCCGGGCTGGTGACGGCGATCGGCACGCTGGCGTTCAATCCGATCGGCGCGGCGTTGACGGCGCTCGCAAGCTTTGCCGGCATGCTGGTCGGGATCCTGTTCGCCCGCATCGCGGCCGAATTCATCCTGATGGTGTTCCGGATCAACGAGCACCTCGCGGCGATCCGCAATCGCGGCGGGATGTAGCTCTCACGCTGTAGCAGCCCGCATGAGCGCAGCGACATGCGGGTAGCGTGTCGCAGCCCCGGATATCGCTTCGCTCATCCGGGCTACGCTGGTCGCTGCTCCGGTTAAGTCGCAAAGCGGAAATGCATCACGTCGCCGTCGGCGACGATGTATTCCTTGCCTTCGAGCCGCAGCTTGCCGATGTCGCGCGCGCCGGACTCGCCGCCGCCCTTGACGTAGTCGTCATACGCGATCGTCTCGGCGCGGATGAAGCCGCGCTCGAAATCGGTGTGGATCGCGCCGGCGGCCTGCGGCGCGCGCGAGCCGGCCGTCACCGTCCAGGCGCGCGCTTCCTTCGGGCCCGCGGTGAAGAACGTCACAAGATGCAACAACCCGTAGCCGGCGCGGATCAGCCGGTCGAGGCCCGGCTCCTTCAGGCCGATCTCGGCGAGGAACATCTCGCGCTCCTCGCGCGGCAGCACCGCGATTTCCGACTCGATCTTGGCCGAGATCGTGACCGCGGCGGCGCCCTCCTCGGCAGCGCGCTTCTCGACTGCGCGCGAGTATTCGTTGCCGGTCGCGGCGGCGGCCTCTTCGACGTTGCAGACGTAAAGAACCGGCAGCGAGGTCAAAAGGCCGAGCGAGTGGAACAGCTTCTCTTCCTCCGGCTTGCGCTCGACGAAGCGCGCCGGCTTGCCCTCGCGCAGCAGCGCGAGCGCACGGTTGACGAGGTCGAGCGTTTCCTTCGCCTCCTTGTCCTGGCCGCGGATCTTCTTCTCCAGCGCATCGACGCGGCGCTCGAGGCTCTCCAGGTCGGCGAGCATCAGCTCGGTCTCGATCGTCTCGATGTCGGCGACCGGATCAATCGTGTTCGACACGTGCGTGATGTCGGCATCCTCGAAGCAGCGCACCACATGCGCGATCGCGTCGACCTCGCGGATGTTGCCGAGAAACTGATTGCCCAGCCCCTCGCCTTTCGAGGCGCCCTTCACCAGCCCGGCGATGTCGACGAACGTCAGCCGCGTCGGCACGATCTCGGCCGACTTCGCGAGCTTGGCCAGCACGTCGAGGCGCGGGTCCGGCACCGCGACCTCGCCGACATTCGGCTCGATGGTGCAGAACGGATAGTTCGCAGCCTGCGCTGCCGCCGTTTCGGTCAGCGCATTGAAGAGCGTCGACTTGCCGACATTCGGCAACCCGACGATGCCGCACTTGAAGCCCATCTACTTGTCCTCTGAATCCTTCGCCTCGCCGAAGCCTTTCGCGGTCATCGCGAGATGCACCTTGTTCTGGAAGCTCGAATCCTTGCCCTGCGCCAGCATCTCGGCGTTGTCGGCGATGACGTCGCACAGCGCCTCGACCCAGGGCCGCTCGCTCCTGGCGAAATCGCCGAGCACATGCGGATGCACCATCTCTTTCACGCCCGGATGACCGACGCCGAGCCGAACGCGCTTGTAGTCGTTGCCGACATGCGCGCTGATCGAGCGCAGGCCGTTATGCCCGGCGATGCCGCCGCCGACCTTCACCCGCACTTTAGCCGGCGGCAACTCGATCTCGTCGTGAAACACCGCAATGTCCGAGAGCGGCATCTTGTAGAAATGCATCGCCTCGGCGACTGCGCGGCCGGAGTCGTTCATGTAGGTTCCGGGCAGCAGCAGCAGAACCTTCTCGCGGGCGATCGTTCCCTCGGTCGCGACGCCCTGGAAACGCCTCCGCCACGGCGCGAAGCCGTGCCGCTTGGCGATCTCTTGAACCGCCATGAATCCGATGTTGTGGCGGTTGCCCGCGTGCTTGGCGCCCGGATTGCCGAGCCCGACGAAGAGCAGCATGGAGGCACCGGAGAAAGCCCGGCCATGCAGCGCATGGCCGGGATGGACGCCTTACTTCTTCTCGGGCGCAGCCGCTGGTGCGGCCGGAGCCGGCGTCGCGCCAGGCGCGCCGG
>DATEKY010000897.1:0-2017 GCA_035277225.1 Xanthobacteraceae bacterium | reverse complement strand
GCGACGCCAGCCCGAACATGCGGGCGCCCGAGCCGACGATCAGAATGTCCAGATAGGCGCGCCAGGGCCCGTTGGAGAGGACTCCGGACAGCTTGCCGATTGAACGCGCGAATGACATGTGCCGTTGTGCCTCGAAACGGTGGCCGCATAGATACATCACATCGAAGCACGATCGTGACATTCGCCGATCGTTTGCGTCTTTAGGTTAATCATTGCGGCGAGGCCGCGCGCTTTACCTTAACGGGCGGTCGGAATCGACATCGATGGACCGGGCTGGCAGCATCCGGCGTGCGCGACCGGCGCGCATTTCAACAATCCGAGGCGGAGCTGCAGATGAGCTACGATGCGCTCTTGACCGAAACCGATTTCGCGACGTTCGCGCCCAATTCCGAGGTGCTGCGTTACATCGAGCTGACGCGGCAGCGGCTCGGCCTGACCAAAAGCCAGATGAAAATCCTCGACTGGGGCAGCGGCCGCGGCGAATACGTGCTGTGGCTGCGCGATGCCGGCTACGATGCCTACGGCGCCGAAATCCGCGCCGAAGCGGTAGAACGCGGCGTCGATCTATTCGACGCCCGCAATTATGATTTCGAGCGCAGCATCAAGCTGATCGGCCCCGACTGCCGCACCGACTTTGCCGACGGCACCTTTCACTTCGTCTTCACCCATTACGTGCTCGAGCACGTCGCCGACATCCGTGCGGTGACGCGCGAGATCGCGCGCATCACGGCCGCGGGCGGCTATGGGTTTCACGTCTATCCGGGAAAACTGCGGCTGATCGAGCCGCATTTGTTCATGCCATTCGTGCACTGGCTGCCCAAAAGCCCGCTGCGCAAATGGGCGATCAGGGCCTTTCTGGCCTGCGGCATGGATCCGAAATGGGGCTGGCTCGCGCAGGCCGACAAGCGGCGCAAGACGCAGGCCTATCACGATTTCTGCATGCAGGAGACGTTCTATCGGCCGTACTACGAGGTGCGCGGCTGCTTCAACAATGTGGGCTTCGAAGTGACCTCGGTTTCGGCCGATCACCCGGTGCTGCGCCGGCTCCGCGCGATTCCGAAGCCACTGATCGAGTTTCCCGTGCGGCTGTTTCAGACCGTCGAGATCATGGTGCGCAAGCAGGCCGCGGCGCGGCTGAGCGCCTAGCGTGGCTCACCGATTGTAATCGTCCTCGAAACGGACGATGTCGTCTTCGCCCAGATAAGAGCCGGTCTGCACCTCGATCAGCTCGAGGTCGATCTTGCCCGGATTCTCCAGGCGATGCCGGGCGCCGCTCGGGACGTAGATCGATTCATTTTCGTGCAGGACGCGGACCTCGTCGCCGATCGTGACCCGCGCGGTGCCGCGCACGATCACCCAATGCTCGGCGCGGTGATGATGCATCTGCAGCGACAGTCGCCCGCCCTGTTTGACCACGATGCGCTTGACCTGAAAACGCTCGCCCTGATCGAGCGACTGATAGGAGCCCCACGGCCGATGCACCTTGAGGTGATCCTCGATGACCGCCGGGGCCACGCTCTTGAGCTTGCCGACGAGATGCCGCAACGCATCGCCGCGCTCGCGCGGCGCCACCAGGACGGCATCGGCGGTGGCGATGACCACGAGATTTTCGACGCCGTGCAGCGCGACCAGCTGCTTCTCGGTCACGGCGTAGCAGCCGCTTGCATCCATGAAGAAGGCCGGCCCCTGCGCGGCATTATCAGCGGCATCGCGCTTCGATAATTCCCACACCGCGTGCCAGGAGCCGACGTCGGACCAGCCGTAGGACACCGGCATCACGGCGATATGGTCGGTGCGCTCCATCACCGCGTAGTCGATCGACTTGGCCACGGCGCGGCCGAAGGCTTGCGGATCGAGCGTGACGAAGCCGAGATCGCGGCCGGCCGTTTGGATCGCCTGTTCGACTGCGGCGGCACTGTCAGGTTCGAAACGGCGATACTCGGCGAGCAGCAATTGCGCGCGGAACAAAAAATTTCCCGAATTCCACAAATAGCCTTCGGCCACATAAGATTGGGCC
>DATEKY010000896.1:0-2562 GCA_035277225.1 Xanthobacteraceae bacterium | reverse complement strand
GACATGGGCGTCAACGCGCGCTCCTGGCAGGGCTGGCAATTGCCGATCCTCACCTCGAACGCGCACGCCTCCGCGCGCATCGAGGAGATCAACGGCGACGAGCTGATCAAGCGTTTTCGCGAGCTCAAGCAAGTTGCCGTGATTGCGGGCTTCCAGGGTATCCACAAGGAGACCAACCGCCTGACCACGCTCGGCCGGGGCGGCTCCGACACATCGGCCGTGGCGGTCGCCGCCGCGATCAAGGCCGACCGCTGCGACATCTACACCGACGTCGACGGCGTCTACACCACCGATCCGCGCGTGGTCCCCAAGGCGCAGCGGCTCGACAAGATCGCGTTCGAGGAAATGCTCGAACTCGCCTCGCTCGGCGCCAAGGTGCTGCAGGTGCGCTCGGTCGAGCTCGGCATGGTGCACAATGTGCGCATCTTCGTGCGCTCCAGTTTCGACAAGCCGGAAGACATCGATCCGTTCGCCAACCACCCGCCCGGCACGCTGATTTGCGACGAGAGTGAGATCATGGAACAGCAGGTCGTCACCGGCATCGCCTTCTCCAAGGACGAGGCGCAAATCTCGATCCGCCACGTGCCGGACAAGCCGGGCGTCGCGGCGGCGATCTTCGGCCCGCTCGCCGAGGCCAACGTCAACGTCGACATGATCGTGCAGAACATCTCGGCCGACGGCTCGACCACCGACCTGACGTTCACGGTGCCGTCCTCCGACTACGAGCGCGCCAATGTCGTGCTGAAGAAGTCCAAGGACGCGATCGGCTATGCGTCGCTCGACGGCTCGACCGATGTGGCGAAAGTGTCGGTGATCGGCATCGGCATGCGCAGCCACGCCGGCGTCGCCGCCAAGGCCTTCAAGGCGCTGTCGGAGCAGCAGATCAATATCCGCGCGATCACCACCTCGGAAATCAAGTTCTCGCTGCTGATCGACGCGGCGCGCACCGACCTCGCGGTGCGCACGCTGCATAGCCTGTACGGATTGGATAAGTAGCTTGCTTTTCCCTCGCCCCGCGAAGCGGGAAGAGGGTGGCGAGCATGAGCAAAGCGAAATGCGAGCCGGGTGAGGGGCCGCTTGCATTTTGGCCCCAGCCCCTCACCCGCCTCGGACCTGCGGTCCTCGGCACCCTCTCCCCGCTTCGCAGGGAGAGGGAAAGGACGCCGGATGTTGCCTCCCCTCTCCTACGCACAGCGCTTCGAGGACTTCCATCTCTGGCGCTGCTTCGGCGGGCAGAGCGGCGGCTTCTACATCGACATCGGCGCGGGCCATCCGGTCTACGACAACGTCTCGTTCGCGTTCTATCTCGCCGGCTGGCGCGGCATCTGCGTCGAGCCCAACCCGGCGCTCGCGGCGCTCAACCGCGCGGTGCGCAAGCGCGATCATCTCTATGAAGGCCTCGCAGGCGCTGCTCCCGGCGAAGCGACGCTCTATCTGCAGCGCGAGTTCCACGGGCTGTCCACCACGATCGCCGAGCACGCGCAGACCGCCGCGAAGGAGGTCGGGCGCAGCGCCGAAGCCGTGACCTTGCCGGTGACGACGCTTGCCGCGCTGTGCGAGCAGCATGCGCCCGCGGCTTACGAGTTTCTCAAGGTCGATGTCGAAGGCGCCGAGGCCGATGTGCTGCGCGGCGCGGATTTCTCGCGCCATCGCCCGAAGATCATCATGGTCGAGGCGATCAAGCCGTTCTCGCTGGCGCCCGCCTGGGACGAATGGGAGCCGATGCTGGCCAAGGGGGGCTACGCCTACGTCTGGGACGACGAGCTCAACCGCTATTACGTCGCCGAAGAGGCGCGCGATCTCGCCGACAGGCTGAGCGCGGGCCCGAAGTGGTACGCGGACGGCCCGCAGATCGGAAACTTCAAGCCGGCCGCGGAGGATCCGACCCATCCGGACCACCGCCTCGCGCGCCTGCTCGCCGGAGCCGACATGGCCAGGCTGCCGCTCATGCCGCCGAATGAGTTGCTTGCGCTTTTGACGGCCGGACTTGCACCGCAGGCGCTTGCGGCGCCCGCCACGGCAGGCGACGTCGCCGCCATCGCCGAGCGGCTGTTCGGCGCCGGCCCGGACACGCCGACGTCCGCCGCATCCATTCGCGACGCTTATGCGCGGCTGATCGATTCGGACCGCTTTCGCGCCGCCTGCGGGCGCATCTGCGCGAGCTATTCCTGGTAGATTCGAGCGATTCCATCGCGCCGCGGCATCGCGACTTGCCGCCCGCACGCGGCATTCGCTATACGCGGTAAGAGAGCCGCAGGTGGCAACCCGCGGATTTCAACTGGCACGTTGAACCGGGGGCGCCCGGCCGACACGGGACCTCGTCATGCGAAGTGCGAGCGGCGGTCCGCGCGTGCTGTTGCGCCGGCTTCGCGAGGTGATGGCGGAGCCGGTCAGCGCGCAGGATCGCCTCAACAAGATCGTGGTGCTGATCGCCGCCAACATGGTGGCGGAGGTCTGCTCGCTCTACGTCCTGCGGGTCGGCGGCACGCTCGAGCTCTACACCACCGAGGGTCTGAAGCCCGAGTCGGTGCACGTCACCGTGCTGCGCCAGGACGAGGGCCT
>DATEKY010000895.1:0-3079 GCA_035277225.1 Xanthobacteraceae bacterium | reverse complement strand
GGGCTCGACATCGTGGTGAAGGGCTCGGTCGGTCACATGTCGGCCTTCATGGCGCAGGCCGGCAGCCTGGTCGTGCTCGGCGACACCGGCGACGCGTTCGGCGACTCGCTCTACGAGGCCAAGCTTTACGTGCGCGGCACGGTGAAGAGCCTCGGCGCCGACTGCATCGAGAAGGAGATGCGCGAGGAGCACAAGACGGCGTTGCGCAAGCTGCTCGACGCGGCGGGCGCGAAGGCCGAGGTCTCCGAGTTCAAGCGCTACGGTTCGGCGCGCAATCTCTATCACTTCCACGTCGACAATGCGGGGCAGTACTGATGAGCGCGGACGATCACCGCGTGACGCCGCCGCGCGCCTCCGCGACCTTCGACGCGCATGCCATCGCGGAGATCCAGCGCGCCGCCGCGACCGGCATCTACGACATCCGCGGCTTCGGGGCGAAGCGCAAG
Organism: Xanthobacteraceae bacterium; assembly: GCA_035277225.1. Classification (GTDB taxonomy): domain Bacteria; phylum Pseudomonadota; class Alphaproteobacteria; order Rhizobiales; family Xanthobacteraceae; genus PALSA-894. Next base: position 2,633 of record DATEKY010000895.1, on the reverse strand, counting down.
CTGCCGCACTTCGACGACCTGCTGTTCCTCGGCGCCTCGATCAGCCGCTATCCGCTCGAAGGCTACCGCGAGCGCTGCGGCACCGACGTGACGCTCGGCAGCCGCCACGCCAAAAAGCCGATCACGCTGCAGATCCCGGTCACCATCGCGGGCATGAGCTTCGGCTCCCTCTCGGCGCCGGCCAAGGAAGCGCTCGGGCGCGGCGCCTCGCTCGCCGGTACCTCGACCACCACCGGCGATGGCGGCATGACCGAGGAAGAACGCAAGCACTCCAGGACGCTGGTCTACCAGGTGCTGCCGTCGCGCTACGGCATGGAGCCGGATCAGTTGCGCAAGGCCGACGCGATCGAGGTCGTGGTCGGGCAGGGCGCCAAGCCCGGCGGCGGCGGCATGCTGCTGGGGCAGAAGATTTCCAAGCGCGTCGCCGACATGCGCACCTTGCCTGAGGGCATCGACCAGCGCTCGCCCTGCCGTCACCCGGACTGGACCGGGCCGGACGACCTCGAGATCAAGATCCACGAGCTGCGCGAGATCACCGACTGGGAGAAGCCGATCTACGTCAAGGTTGGCGCCGCGCGGCCCTACTACGACACGGCGCTCGCGGTGAAGTCCGGCGCCGACGTCGTGGTGCTCGACGGCATGCAGGGCGGCACGGCGGCGACACAGGACGTGTTCATCGAGCATGTCGGCATCCCGACACTGGCGGCGATCCGCCCCGCCGTGCAGGCGCTGATCGATCTCGACATGCACCGCAAGGTGCAGCTGATCGTCTCAGGCGGCATCCGCAACGGCGCCGACGTCGCCAAGGCGCTGGCGCTCGGCGCCGACGCCGTCTCGATCGGCACCGCGGCGCTGATCGCGCTCGGCGACAACGATCCGCGCCACGAAGAGGAATACCGCAAGCTCGGCACGACCGCGGGCTCGTACGACGACTGGCATGAGGGGCGCGATCCGGCCGGCATCACGACGCAGGACCCGGAGCTGACCAAGCGGCTCGATCCGGTCGCGGCGGGACGGCGGCTTGCGAACTATCTGTCGGTGCTTACGCTCGAGGCGCAGACCATCGCGCGTGCCTGCGGCAAGTCGCACCTGCACAATCTCGAGCCGGAAGATCTCGTCGCGCTGACGATGGAGTCGGCCGCGATGGCGCAGGTGCCGCTCGCGGGAACGAACTGGATACCGGGGAAGAACGGCTGAATTGCTGATGTCATCCCGGGCGACCCCGGCGTTCAGCCGGGGGAGACCCGGGACCCATGACACGCCGGTCCGCGTGTCTGGCGAGATGGGTCCCGGATAGCCGCTTCGCGGCTTCCGGGATGACGGCGGAGATGATGAGGGGGAGCACGATGGCGACGTTTGGGGCCTACGCGAAGAAGAACGGCATCAAGTATTTCCTGATCTCGTTCGTCGATCTGTTCGGCACCATGCGTGCCAAGATCGTGCCGGCGACCGCGATCGACACCATGGCCAAGGCCGGCGCGGGCTTTGCGGGCTTTGCCGTGTGGTTCGACATGACGCCCGCGCATGCCGACATCCTGGTGATGGCCGATCTCGATACCGCGATCCAGCTTCCCTGGAAGCCGGAGGTCGCCTGGGTCACCGGCGACCTGATGATGGACGGCAAGCCGGTGACGCAGAACCCGCGCCAGGTGCTCAAGCGCGCGGTCGCGGACGCGGCCAAGGACGGCTACGACCTGAAAACCGGGGTCGAGTGCGAATACTTCCTCATCCTGCCCGACGGCAGCGCGATCTCGGACGGCGCCGACACCCAGGCGAAGCCCTGCTACGACCAGCAGGCGCTGATGCGCCGCTACGCCACGATCACCGAGATCTGCGACTGCATGATCGAGCTCGGCTGGGGCCCGTACCAGAACGACCACGAAGACGCGAACGGCCAGTTCGAGATGAACTGGGAATACGACAGTGCGCTGAAGACCGCCGACCGCCACGCGTTCTTCAAGTTCATGGTCAAGTCGATCGCCGAGAAACACGGCCTGCGCGCGACCTTCATGCCGAAGCCGTTCGCGAACCTGACCGGCAACGGCTGTCATGCGCATGTTTCGCTGTGGCAGAAGAGCAAGAATGTCTTCGGCGACCCGAACGGCGAGCTCGGGCTGTCCGCGCTCGCCTACAACTTCATCGGCGGCGTGATGCATTCGGCCGGCGCGATGGCGGCGATCACCAATCCGACGGTCAACTCCTACAAGCGCATCAATGCGCCGCCGACGCTGTCCGGTGCGACCTGGTCGCCGAACACGATCACCTATGCGGGCAACAATCGCACCCACATGATCCGCATTCCGGATGCGGGGCGGTTCGAATTCCGCCTCGCCGACGGCTCGGCCAATCCGTATCTGCTGCAGGCCGCGCTGCTCACCACCGGGATGGACGGCATCCGCAACAAGCGCGATCCGGGCAAGCGGCTCGACATCGACATGTACACGCAGGGCCACACCGTGAAGGGCGCCAAGCGGCTCCCGCTCAACCTGCTCGACGCGCTGCGCGCGTTCGAGAAGTCCGACGTGCTGCGCGACGGGCTCGGCGAGGATCTGACGAAGTCGTACCTCAAGCTCAAGCACGACGACTGGAACGCCTATTCGCGCCACCTCACCGACTGGGAACGGCAGACCACG
>DATEKY010000894.1:0-2657 GCA_035277225.1 Xanthobacteraceae bacterium | reverse complement strand
GACAGGGTCGCGCCGAAGCCGGTCATCTTGGCTGGGGCCGGCGAGCCCGCCACCGGGTTCGCCGCGAAGGTCTTCGGATCGATCAGCTCCGAGCCGACCACGCTCGTGTCATGTGCGGCGGTCAGCGGATAGTCCGCGAGGTTGGCACGATACTGGATCTGCGTCGTCGGCTGGGCCGGCAGGAAGTCGTTCTGGAACTTCAGGAGCTGCGGCACGCTGCCGGCGAGGTTTCCGGTTTTGGCATCGACCGGGATGCCCATCAGGTAATAGCCGGCGCCGTTGACCAGAAAGCCGTCCTTGTCGGTCTGGAAGTCGCCGCGCCGGGTGTAGAGATCGCTGCCGTCAAAGGTCGGCCTGCCGTCGACGAAGTTCGACGGCTTCTGCACGACGAAGAACCCGTCGCCGTTGATCGCCATGAAGGTGCCGATCGAGGCGGACTGGAAGTCGCCCTGCACGGTGTTGGTGGCGCGCGCCGAGGCGGTCACCGTGCCGGCGAGCTGCTTGGCCGGCGGATTGTCCGGGATCAGGTCCATGAAGCTGGTGTCGACGCGCTTGAACGCGGTCGTCTGCGAGTTCGCGATGTTGCCCGAGATGTTTTCGAGCGCGAACGACTGCGCCTTGAGGCCGGTCACCGCGGTGGTGAGTGCGCCGAAGATACCCATGACGATCCCTTCCCGTTTCGCGCGCGGCGCGAGCCGCAGCACTATCCGGGGCAAGGCATCGCAAACCGCGTGCCATAGGATTAGTTGTGTTATTTCAAATATTTACAGGAACGCGGCGGCCGCCGCCGCCGGCGCGGAACTGCCTAGTCGGGCAGGATTTGCCGGGTTACGCCGGCCCGCTGGACGCGGCGGGGATGAACTTCAGCGACAGCCCGTTCATGCAGTAGCGCAGTCCGGTCGGCTTCGGGCCGTCCTCGAACACGTGCCCGAGATGCCCGCCGCAGCGGCGGCAATGCACCTCGGTGCGGGTCATCAGAAAAGACCTGTCGGTCGTCGTGCCGACCGCGTTCGCGAGCGGCTGCCAGAAGCTCGGCCAGCCGGTGCCGCTTTCGAATTTCGTCTCGGAGGAGAACAGCGGCAGGTCGCAGCCCGCGCAGGCGAAGGTGCCCTTGCGCTTCTCCTTGTTGAGCGGGCTGGTGCCGGGACGCTCCGTGCCGTGCTTGCGCAGGATGTCGTATTGCGCAGGGCTGAGCAGGCGGCGCCATTCCTCGTCGGCCTTCTCGATCTCGAATTTTTCCGCCGGCGCGGCGTCGGTTGTCGCCGAGCCCCAGCGCAGTCCGAACAGTGCCGCGGCCGTTCCGGCGGCACCGAGCAACAGCGAGCGCTTGGTCATCACGACTGCTCCTTCTTGCCCCAGAGCTGCTCGAGGCGCTGATCGCGGCCGCAATTCCAGCGGTAGAATTTGTAGCGCGCCTCGTTCTTCTTGTAGAAATCCTGATGATAGTCCTCGGCCTTGTAGAACTCGGTCGCCTGGACGATCTGCGTGTACACCTGCTTCGGCGCGAACTTGGCCTCGACCTTTTTCTTGGTCTCCTCCGCGAGCTTCTTCTGCTCGTCGCCGAAGTAGAAGATCGCCGTGCGGTACTCGTTGCCGGTGTCGCAGAACTGCTTGTCCTTCGCGAGCGGGTCGATGTTGTGCCAGAACGTGTCGAGCAGCTTGGCGTAGGTGACCTTGGCGGGGTCGTAGACGATCTCAACCGCCTCGGCGTGGCCGGTCGTGCCGCCGGACACCTGCTGGTAGGTCGGGTTCTTCACCGTACCGCCGATGTAGCCCGACGTGGTCGAGAGAACCCCCGGCACCTTGTCGAAATCGGCTTCCACGCACCAGAAGCATCCGCCGGCGAAGATCGCCTTGGCGGTCTTGTCCTGCGCAGCGGCTCCAGTAACGGCAGCCGCAAGCAGGCACGCAGCGATGAATGTCCGACGAAGCATGCGACCTCCCAGGTCCGTAGTCCGTCCGCCCACCCTTCATATAACGATTGAGTTCGCCGCGGGGTTCAATTGCTGTCACGATCGCGCGAAACCACCGTGACCCGCTGTCTTGCCGGCCGCTTTGCGCCCCCCTAGTGTGCACTGCGAAAGCTTAAGGGAAGCGAGCGAGCATGCGTTTTGAAGGCACCAAGGCCTATGTGGCAACCGACGACCTGAAGGTCGCGGTGAATGCGGCGATCACCCTGGAACGGCCGCTTCTGGTGAAGGGGGAGCCCGGCACCGGCAAGACCGTGCTGGCGATCGAGATCGCCAAGGCGCTCTCCGCCCCGCTGATCGAGTGGCACGTCAAGTCGACCACCAAGGCGCTGCAGGGCCTCTACGAATACGACGCGGTCTCGCGCCTGCGCGACAGCCAGCTCGGCGACCAGCGCGTGGCCGACATCCGCAACTACATCAAGCGCGGCAAGCTGTGGGACGCCTTCGTGTCCGACCAGCGGCCGGTGTTGCTGATCGACGAGATCGACAAGGCGGACATCGAGTTTCCGAACGACCTCCTGCAGGAGCTCGACCGCATGGAGTTCTTCGTCTACGAGACTGGCGAGACGATCAAGGCGCGCCGGCGGCCGATCGTCGTCATCACCTCCAACAACGAGAAGGAGCTCCCCGACGCGTTCCTGCGCCGCTGCTTCTTCCACTACATCCGCTTTCCCGACCATGACACCT
>DATEKY010000893.1:0-4087 GCA_035277225.1 Xanthobacteraceae bacterium | reverse complement strand
CGTGGTCTTGCCCCAGCCGATGTACGAGAGGGGAGTGGTGCAGCGCCAGAACGGCGAGAGCTGGTCGCGCGGCGAACCGGCGTCGTGCGTGATGATGGTGTTGGCGATGTCGACGGTGTTCTGCAGGTCCCACAGCACGCGGTAGGGCGAGAACGGCGCTTCGTTATGCGTGAGCTTGGGCATCCATTTGGCGAGCCAGGGATCGTAAGTCTCCTTGATCTCCTTCGCGACGGCCGAGGCATCGCGCGGGGATTTCTGCGTGCGCGAGATTTCCTCGATCAGCGCGGCGAGCGTCAGTTTCGCGTCGCCGAGCACCGCGAGCGCGCATTCGACGTCCTTGTTCACGTCGGTGGCGTCGAGCGTCGCATGGATGATGGTCTTTCCCTTCGGCATCGCGACGCCGTAGTTGGTCGTCGTGAACGAGCAGCCGATGCCGAGGATGAGGTCGGCCTCCTTCAGGAAATGATGCACGGTCGCCGGGTAGGCGAGGCCGCCGGAGCCGAGCGCCAGCGGGTGCGTCTCGGGGAACGCGCTCTTGCCCTGCAGTGACGTGCACACCGGAATGGCGAGCAATTCCGCGAGTTGCTTCAACTCGCCCCAGGCCTTGGCCCAGTGCACGCCCTGGCCGGCGTAGAGCACCGGGCGCTTCGCGACGAGCAGCATCTTTGCCGCTTCGCGGATCGCATCCGGGTCGGGCCCGGCGCGCAGCGGGCGCGACGGTACATAGGCGGAGACATCCGTCTCCTCGTTCCAGACGTCCTGCGGCACCTCGACCAGGCACGGGCCGCCGCGCCCGGAGCGCAGACGCGTGAAGGCGCGCCGCATGATCGCGGAGAGCTCGCCCGGCATCAGGATCGGCTCGGCGGACTTGGTGACGCCGCGCATCTGGACGCTGGCGTTGTAGTTGCGGTCGATCCAGGCCTTCTGGCGCGGGTAGCCGCCCGGCATCACCAGCACCGGCACGCTGTCGCCGTAAGCCTGCGCCACCGCGCCGTAGGCGTTCTCGGTGCCGGGCCCGTGCTGCATCACGAACACGCCCATGGTGTCGCCCGAGGTCACGCGCGACATCGCGTCGGCCATGTGCAGGCCGGTGCGCTCCTGCCGCACCAGTATGGGGCGGATGCCGGCCGCGGCGCCGCGCTCGAGGATGTGGTTGACCGGATAGCCGACGACGATCTCTATCCCCTCCCTGCGCAGGATTTCCGCGATGGCGTCGGAGACTTTCATGATGCGCTTCCCCCTCGTGTGTTTGATGAAGCGTAGCCCGGATGGAGTCCTCGGGCCACGCCTTCGGCGTGCCCGAGGATAAACTATGCGTCATCCGGGTCGGTGCATGGGCGGCCCCGGATTTCGCTTCGCTCCATCCGGGCTACGAGTTATCAATCGCCATGGCACGCATTCTGATCGTCGTGCTCCTCGCCGCCTTCGTCACCGCCGCGCAGGCGCAGGGCTTCTACACGCTGAAGACGGGCTCCGAGGCGTGGTGGCTGCGCGCGTCGTTCAACCCGATGCACACGGAGGTACGCGGCATTCCGGTCACGAGCATCCGGGCGACCTGGTGCAAGGCGACCGAATACACCGCCGAGCTCATGAAGGACCTGCTGGCGCAGGAGCAGGCCGGCCAGACGATGAAGGAGGCCAGGCTTGCCTTCGCAGTCGAGGGCCAGTTCGACCGCTCGCGCGTGAAGCAGGTCGCGCTGGTCGGCGTGTACCAGGAGTGCGCGGGCCGGAAAGGTGCGTTCCTGCTGATCATCGATGCGGGCACCAACAAAGTCCGCTTCGTCGACACGACTCCGGGCGAGGCGCAATTCGCCGCGGTCGGCGCCGCCAAACGCGACATCGTCTTCACCACCTGCCTTGAATGCGACGGCGGCGGTGTGCTGCGCTGGAACGCGAAGAAGAAGACGTTCGCCTGGGTGCCGCAACGCGGGCGGGATTGAAGCAGCGGATCAGCGTCGGCGAAAGCCGCCGGGTTTTCCCGCCCCCGACGTGATCGATGGCGGTGCGCCGGAGCGAATCCTGAGGTCTGCATCGCCCCCCGCAGGCAACGTCCGGCCGCCATCGGTGCTTTTCAGAATGCCGACGCCCGGCCTGCTGTTGGTCTGATTCTTCCAGGGCACGGGTTTGTCGACCGTCAATTCCTTGGGATTGAAATGGTGACGCGAGCGCTTCGTTGCTGCCTTGAGCGCACCGGCGCCCGGCCCGGGTCCGACTTGCACGCGATGAAAGCGGCCGGGCCCTCCCCGGAAAAACTGCGCGACGACCAGCGCTCCCGCCGCAGGCGGGTTTCCCTCAATTCCCACGTAAGAAGACTCCATCCGATCCAGGCGGGCGCCAAAAAGCTCCTCCGTGCTCGCAAGGCCGATCCCTGCAGCGGCGAATGTCGTCAGGCAAATGAGTCGCATGTCCGTGTCGCTCCCCCGCTCGCAGCGGCTGTCAAAGCGCCGGTGACACCGCGCCAGTATGGCCCGTGTCGCTGCAAACGCAAAATTGCCCGCGACGGCTTGATAGGGGCTCGCTGTCATTCCGGGGCGCGACGAAGTCGCGAGCCCGGAATCCATAACCACGAGACGCGCGATCCGCACCGGTCGTGGTTATGGATCCCGGGCTCGGCGCCATAGCGCGTCGCAGACGCGCGTGAACGCGCTTACGGCGCCGCCCCGGGATGAAATTAAAACGCCGGCCCGGAGAACCGGACCGGCGTGGTCGCCCTTGGCAACCCACTTCTCGCGCGGCCTTGCGGCCGAATTGGTCAGCGCATGCGCGGCAGGCTGGCCGGCGCAGACATCATCGGCGCTTCGGCGCGGTAGTCGCCGTTGATCACGACCACCTTGGTGCCGACGTTCACGCGGCTCGCGAGGTCGATCACGTCCTCGTTGGTGAGGCGGATGCAGCCCGACGACACGCGCTGGCCGATGGTCGAGGGCGCGTTGGTGCCGTGGATGCGATAGATCGTGTTGCCGAGATACATGGCGCGCGCGCCGAGCGGATTGGTCGGGCCGCCGGCCATGAAGCGCGGCAAATAGGGCTGGCGGGCGATCATCTCTGCCGGCGGATGCCAGTCCGGCCACTCGGCCTTCTTGGTGATCTGCTGCACGCCGGACCAGCGGAAGCCGTCGCGGCCGACGCCGATGCCGTAGCGCAGCGCGCGGCCGTTGCCCATCACGAGGTAGAGGAAGGTGTTCGGCGTGTCGATGATGACCGTGCCGGGCGCCTCGCTGCCGTGATAGGCGACGACCTGGCGGCGGAATTGCGCGGGGGTCTCGTAGCCCTGCTCGCTCTGCTCCTCGACCGGCGCCATCTGGTCGGCGCGCATCATGTTGTGCGAGAGGCTGAGCGGCGCAGCGACGGCCCAGTCGGCGACCATGACGGTGGCCGCGACGAGAGCGCCGGTGAAAATGTAGGACAGCTTGATCATTGGCCTTACCCCTGTCTTCCGCCTGTTTAAGCTCGGCGCCCTCTTGTTGTTCCCCGGGCGCGCTTGACTATTAGTCTCGGCGGAAGGGCAGGAGGTTCAGGGTCCGGTAACCGTCAGGGCTAACCGGCGGGGAATCCGCCGGTTCAAAATTGATTTGAATTTTCAACAAGTTGTCCGGCGGCGCGGTGCACGCCGCGGGCGGCGCAATACAGAAGATACACGATAGTGGCGCGCCGAAAGGCCGCGGAATTATTTCTTCGGAGGCGGCGGTGCCGAGGCCTTAAAGCTCGGCCGGGCAAAATGCCGCTCCATGTAGGCGGAGAGATTCTTCGCCGCGCCGAGGATCGCTTTCCCTTCCTCGAACCGGTTCACGTAAAACAACATCGGCAGGATGTTGATGTCGGCGAGCGTGAAGCGATCGCCCGCCAGATAGCCGGTGGCGGCGACCGCGCGGTCGAGCACCGCGACCTGCGGCTTCATCTTCTCGGCCGCGGCGCCGATCGCCGCCATGTCGGGCTTGCCGTCCTTGGCGAAGGCGTAGGGGACGACGTATTGGCGGATCATCAGCTTGTCGAACTCGGTATTGCCGAGCGAGACCCATTGCTCGACCTGTGCGGCGGCCTTCGGCTCCTCGGGGATCACCTTCGGCCCGTCGAACACGCGGTCGAT
>DATEKY010000892.1:0-8881 GCA_035277225.1 Xanthobacteraceae bacterium | reverse complement strand
CCGATCGAAGAAATGGCTGTAGACCCGGTCGAACTGGAACGGCGCCAGGGCCGCGCCGATCGCCCGCACGCCCTTCTCCGACAGCGGGATCGCATTCGGATAGCTGCGCATGAAGGTGAAGGACTTGCGGTCCACGTTCGCCATCGCGATGTCGGCCGAGCACACGACGCCCTTGCCGCCGGCTCCGGCCGCCCAATGCAGCATCGATCCGCCGGCGAAGTGCCCGCCGCCGCGGACCAGCGTCACTCCCTTCAGCAGTTCGAATCTCTCTCCTTGCCAGAACTTGATGCAGTCATCCGGCTGCCTGACCCACTGGGCATCGTCGGCGTGGAGGTGGACCGGCACGCCCCCGAACGCGCGGCTCCAGTCGACCAGCGTCGTATAGAAGTGCGGATGCGAAATGGCGATGGCGCGCAGTCCGCCAAGCCCGTTGATCAGCGTGACCGTGGCGTCGTCGATCAGCGAGATGCAGTCCCACAGGATATTTCCCTCAGGCGTGCACAACAGCAGTGCGCGCTGTCCGATGGCGAAGGCCGGCGTCGTGCCGATGCCGATGAGACCCGGCTCGTGCTGGCGGAAACCGTTGTGGTGCGAAATCCTCAGCCGCTCCAGGGTCGTCCACGACTGCCCCTCCGGCCGCAGGAACTGACGCTCGTCCTCGCAGACAGGACAGTGCGCCGGCGGCGCTTCGCTCGGCGGATATTGCGTGCCGCAGGCCGTGCAGATGAAGGCGGGCATTTGTCTCCCCCGTATGGCCGCGAAAGGCAGAGGGCGACCGCACTGAGCGTCACCATACCCACTGGAGGCGAAATAAGAAAATACATAATCGGCAGGTTAGTATAGCTTCAGGTTATGAAGCTGGAAGCACGTCTGCGGGCGTTTGCGGCGTTTGCCCGGCGCAGGTCGTTCTCGGCCGCCGCCGCGGAGCTGCGCATCAGCCAGCCGGCGATCTCGAAGCACATCGCCGAGCTGGAGCATGCCCTTGGACTCACGCTCGTGGAGCGGGCGCGTCGGGACGGTGTGCTCACGGATGCGGGCGATTTCGTTGCCAATCACGTGCTCCGGGCCGAGTCTCTCCTGGTGCAGGCAGGCCTCGGCGCAGCCCAGTTCCGCGAGAGCGGCTCCGGTTCGGTCGCGGTCGTGGCGTCGTCACTGACCGGCGGATATCTGTTGCCCGAGATGATCGCCGAGTTTCAACATCGTCATCCCGCAGTCCGCGTCACCTTGCAGGTGGGGACCGCCGGGCACGCACTCGAGCTGCTTCGATCGCATCGTGCCGAGCTCGGGTTCGTGGCGGGGATCGTCGCGGCACCTGAGATCGAAACCGAGCCTCTGTTTGAGTACGACGTGATCGTTGTGGGCAAACCGGCGCTCGTGCCGCGGCGGCCCTCGCGCGCCAGCCTGGAAAGGTTGCCCTGGATTTCGCGCGAGGAGGGTTCGGCGACGCGCGCGTCGTCGGATGCGGGATTGGCGCAGCTCGGTATCGTACCGAGAAACCGGCTCGAGCTGCCGTCCAACGAGGCGCTCGTCCATGCCCTGAAGAAGGGATACGGCATTGCTGCCGTCAGCCGTTACGTCGTCGCTGCCGAGTTGCGAAGCGGAGCATTGGTCACCGCCCGGATTCGCGGATGGAATGTTCGCAACGTCGTCTCGCTGCTTCGCGTGCGGGACGCACAATTGACCCCGTCGGCAGATCGTTTCCAGATGTTCGTGCGCACGCAGCTTGGCAAGCTGGCGCGCCAGGGGGTGCGCCGGCAGACCTAGCCGCAGATGAGAAAGACCCGCGGTGAAGGCGTCGGGGCTTTGCTATGCGGGGATGGCCGCGGCGAGGCGCGCGGCAATCTGACGGCGCCATTCCGGGTTCATCTGCCGCAACGGCGCGAGAGCATCGCCCGCCGGGCTCTCCAGCCGCTCCGCCTCGCGGGCGAAACGGCGCGCCTCGTCGGGCCGGCCGATCGCTGCGTAGCAGCACACCAACGTCTCGTAGGTCGGACGCCATGTCGGCCGGATCTTCAATGCGGTGCTCGCGCTGGCAATCGCCGCATCGGCCTCTCCGGCGAACAGATGCGCGTAGGCCAGCAGATTGTGCCAGACGAAGTTTTGCGGGTCGTGTGCATTCAGCATGATGCCGTGCGCGAGCGGGTCCACGGCGGCCTGCGCCTGGCCGTCAAACAGGCGTGCCATCCCGAGCACGAGATGACCGAGCGCGAAGCTCGGGCTGAGCTCGATCGCCTTCTCGGCACATCGTATCGCCTGCTTCGGCGCGTCCCCGTAGGCGCTGACGATGGCGAGTGAATAGTGCGCGTAGGGGTCCCTCGGGTCGAGCATGACCGCCTGTGCGGCGGCGCGCAGCCCCTCGGCGATGCCGGCACTGCGATCGCCGCTCCATCCGTACGCCACGATGCCGGCGCTGACCCGGGCGAGCCAGATGTGGGATTCCGGCAATTGCCGGTCGGCCGCGCAGGCCTGTCGAAACAGCTCGCGTGCCGTGAGGTGACCCTCGCGGGTGATTTGGTGGAAATGCCAGGTGCCCTGGCGCACCAGATCCCACGCCGTCATGTTGCCGGTGTGACGGGTCACCGCGAGGCGGGATTCGGTCTTGAGCAATTCGGGCTCGATCGCGCCCGCGACGCGCTCGGCGATCTCGTCCTGGATCGCGAAGGCGTCGGCCATCTGGAGATCGTAGCGCTCCGCCCAGACGTGATGGCCGTCGACGGCGTCGATCAATTGCGCCGATATCCGAAGCTGCGGCGCGGCGTGGCGGATACTCCCTTCCAGCACATAGCGCGCGCCGAGCTTGCGCGCGATCTGTCGTAGATCGGGCAATCTGTCCTTCAACGCGAAGCTCGAATTGCGCGCCGCGACGCGAAACCAGCGGAAGCGGGCAAGCGAGGTAATGATGTCTTCGGTGATCCCGTCGGCGAGGTATTGCCGGTCGCCGCCGTCGCCGGCCAGGCTGAACGGCAGCACGACGATCGAGGGACGAGACTGGATCGGGACCGGCGCGGCCGCTGCGGCGTCCTTCGCACTGTCGACGCTGCCGACGAAGCGGTAGCCCACGCGCGGCACTGTCGCGATCCACTGGTGCCCATCGTCCGACGGTCCGAGCAGCTTGCGCAGCGCGGCGATCTGGACCGAAAGATTGCTGTCCTCGACGGCGAGGCCCGGCCATGCCGCGTCCATCAGACTGGCCTTGTCGACAGCATGACCGGGGGTGCGCACCAGCGCCTGCAACAGCAACAAGCCCTTGTGCCCGACCGCGACCGGCCGGCCGTCACGCGAAAGGGTCGCGCGGGCGGGATCGAGCGTGAAGGGACCGAACGCGAGGCGCTCATCGGGCATGGGCGCAAGCCTAGCGGGCGGCTTTCGCAAAACGTAGCCGGGTTTCGCAACAATTCGGAAGTTTTCGGCGCCCGTTTTGGGACTTCGCCGGACAGCGCGGCGAAGCTGTCGCATTGCGCGTAACGCAACAGGGAGACAGCCATGACGACCAACGACGTACAGTCACATGCGGCCGGTGAGCGGGGCAGGGTGGTGCGGGGCGGCGCGGGTTATCGGGCCGAGCAGGGCTCCGACTACGAACCCGGCGTGAGCGCCGAGACGGTCGGTTCGCAGGTGATCTGGCTCGGGCTGATCACGCTCCCGCCGGGCCGGCGCACCAAGGCGCACGTGCACGAGCACCACGAGACGGCGCTCTACATGGTCAGCGGCGATGAACTGGAGCTGTGGACCGGCGGCGAGCTGCAGCATTGCGAGACGGCACGGCCGGGCGACTACATCTACATTCCGGCGAATGTGCTGCACGTCGCGGTCAATCGAGGAGCGGCTCCGGCCGTGTTCGTCGGGTCGCGCAACGAGGCGACCGCGAATGAGAGCGTGGTGCTGCGCCCGGAGATGGACGCCAGGGTTCCGTGAGCCGTCGACATCACTCCCGGCTTTCGCCTTGCTCGAGCGGGCTACGAGACAAGAGCCCCGCGGTGAAAGCCGCGGGTCTTTCGTCTCCGGCCAGGTCGGCAAGCGAATTTCAACCATTTCCATGCGACCTGTCGCGGTATATCGTTGGCGGTGACGGCTTCCGGTTGAGAGTCGGGGCAGCACGTGAACGAACTACGCGCCTACACGCTGGGATCGTTTATCCGCACCTCCTGGGGCATCTACGGCCGTGAATGGCTCACGTTGTTTTCGATCTACATCATCCCGCTGCTGGCCGTTCATATCGTCGATGCGTTGCTGAAGCACGCCTTTGGGCCGGTCGTTTACGTCATCATCGCGATGGCTGCCCTGCAGTTGCTCGCCTCGATGCTGGTGACCTTTCCCGCAACCGTTGCGGTCTCGGAGATCTGCCTCGGGATCAAGCCGAGCGTGCGGCGATCCTACCAAAGGGGTTTCGCGCAGCCGGGCAGGGCGCTCGGAACCTATCTGCTCGCGTTCGCGATCATCGTTCTGGGCCTGATCGCGCTGCTCGTGCCCGGAGTCGTTTTTTCGCTTTGGTACACGCTGATCGGGCCGGTCGTGGTTCTCGAAGGACTGTCCGGCCGCGCTGCGCTGAGACGCAGCCGGGGGCTCGGCAAGGGGTACTATCTCCGCAATCTGGGTGTGCTCTGGATGGTCATGCTGGTCATGTTGCTTGCCGCGATGGTGCTCGGCGGCATTGTCGGCCTGACCGGGTATCTCGCCGGAGTGAATCCGAAGGTGCTCGATTTCATCGGCGGTCTGGCTGGCCTCCTCGTGGCGCCGACCGTTCCGATCTTCATGGTGCTGCTCTACTACGACATGCGCGTGCGCAAGGAAGGCTACGGCGCGGCGCAGCTCGCCGACGACCTCAGATTCTAGCGGGAGGCGCGCATGCCGAAGGACGTCGTCTTCTGGATTTGCGTCATCGCCGCGGTCTTCGTGCTTGGCGCGCTGGCGATATGGAAATGGGGAAAGAACGTAACCCTCAAGGCGGGGCCGGTCAGCTTCGGCACGTCGGACCGCAATGCCGCCGCGAGCGCTTCGGACCCGGTCACGGTCGGCAAGAAGGCGGCGGTCGATGGCAGCATCGGAGAAATCGTCGGCCGGACGGGCACGACTGCCACGCAGGCGACCGGACCGACCGAAGTTGCCGAGCAGCTGAAAGTCGGAAAAGGAGGGCGGGTGGACCGGATCGTCGGCGTCGAAATCGGCCAGGCAAAGAAACCGGATCAATGACCCCCTTCCTGCAGCAGCGCCTTGCGCGGTTCGTCGATCGTGAAGGCGAGATGCGCAGCTTTTGCGGCATGCTCGAGCAGAAGGACTGGCCGCGGCCGATCATGATGATCTGGGGCGAAGGCGGAATGGGCAAGTCCTCGCTTCTCATGCGGATGGTTCATGAATGTTCCCTGCGCCAGTTCGGCAAGGCCGAAGTATTCTGGACCGATACGCGCAACCACGATTATGTCGCGGTCATGCGGAAGATCCGCGACGATGTCGGAGCCGGCGGTTTTGTCGAGTTCACCAACCTGATCAATTTCTTCACCGCTCCTCCCCAACATCGGATCGAGGTCGTCGTCGGCACCAAGGGGGCGATCAGCGCCGGATCCGGAATGGAGCTCGCAACCGGAGCAAGTGTCGGGACGGTGGCCGGCGTCAACGTCGAGGCGGGCGGGATCGTCATCAAGGACCTCATGCTGACCGACCCGCGCAACGATCTGGGCATTTCCGAAAGTGACCGCATGATGCGGCTGACGGATCAGTTCATCAGCGAGTTGAACGTGACCGCCAGCACGCGGAAAGTCGTGATCTTTCTCGATGCCGTCGAGAAGGCAACCGACCTGACGCAGCGCTGGGTCTGGAACGAGTTGCTCGGCGCGGTGCGCGACGACCGACTGGCCAACGTGCACTTCGTCATCGGCGGGCGCCAGCAGCCGGTGATCGACGATCGCTGGCGGCCGTTGATCGAGGAAAAGCAGCTCGGCCCGCTGAAGCGCGAGCACATCGTCGAGTATCTCAAGAAGCGCGGCCTCGATCTCGATGCCGGCGAGCAGGACCTGGTCGCGGAAACGATCTTCGCGTTCACCGACGGGAATCCGTTCAAGGTGGCCAGTGCCGTCGAGGCCTTTGCGCGCAAGCGAGAGTCGAACGCCGGAAAATGACGCGTCCGTTGTCTCAGCTCGAGCAGCTGATCGGGGATTTATCGACCTCGACGTCGCAAGAGTCCGATCTGCTCCTGCTGCAGCTCGATGAGGCCAGTGCTGACCGTTTGCGGCTCTGCGCGATTCCGCACACCTTCGACGCCGACGTATTGCGCGCCCTCGACCCGCACTTGTCGACCGAAGAAGTCGAGCAGACCTTGGAGGAGTTTCAAAAGCTGCCCGCCGTGATGCAGGTGGCGGACTGCCTGGCGTTACACGATGTGGTGCGCCAGCAGCTGTTTGCCCAATGGCTAATTCCCGAGCGCAGGCAGGAATTCTCCGCCGCGTCGCGCCGGCTGGTCGAGCTCTATCGCCCGCGTGCAGACGAAAGCACGTCGCACGAGAGCCCCAGCCAAAGGAGCTGGCTTTTTCATCTGCTCGGAGCCGATCTCGAGGCCGGGTTCCGGGAATTTCGCGAGGTCTATCAGGCGCGCCGCGATCTCGGGCGGTTCAGCGAATGCGAAGCGCTCGTCCGCCTGTTGCGCGAATACCAGCCGGTGCTCGGGCCGAACGAGTGGAGCTGGTTCACCTTCTACGAGGCGGAAGTGGCCGACGATAACCGTAACCTGGCACAGGCGGCCGGACTGTACGATGCCGTGCTGAAACGGGTGATTTCGGACGAACTGCGCGCCCGCGCCCTGCTGCGATCTGCCTCGGTCCTGCGTCGTCTCGGGCAGTTCGAGCCGGCCCGCGTGCGGTGCGCCGAGGCGATCAAGTCCGGCGCTGCCCCGCATCTCATTCATCACGAATTGGGTCTGATCGCGCGCGACGGCGGCGAGGTCGACTGCGCGCGGACCGAATTCGAGCGATCGATCGAATTGGCGAAGGCGATCTCGAGCCGCCGCGATATCGTTGTGGCGCTCAACAGCCTCGGCACGCTGCTTCTGAAGCTGGCGCCGCGCGAAGCTGCGAGCCTGTTCCAGGAGTGTCTGGGGTTGCTGGACCGGGAAACGGACACGCTGCGGGTCGCTCAGGTGTTGAACAACCTCGCCATGGCAAATGCCGACATTCAAGAGTGGTCGGCGAGCGAGCTCTATTTCGAGCAGAGCCTGCAGATCAAACGGGCATCGCGCGACGTTCACGGCGAGGCTTCGACGTTGCTGAACGTGGCGCGCGTCTATCGGGCGCAGCAGAAAAGGGATCAGGCTTTGGATGCGCTGGTGAAATCAGCGAGCCTGTTTGAGCGCGCGCACGATACGATGCGTTCAGGCCAGGTGCAGCGCGAGCTGGCGCGGCTCATGAGGGTTTCCGGCCGGGAGGCCGAGGCAGATGATTATGCCCGCACCGCCATCGGCTCGATGCGCCGCGTCGGGAACGATGACGAGGCGAAAGCCATAGCGCGTGAGTTCGGCATTCGCGATGCGGCCGATGTGAGATGGCGGCGGCGGTTCTGGATGATCCTGATCGGCGTGGTGATCGCGATTGCCGTCATCGTGATCCTTGCAGCGACGTGACGTCACATGGGGGTGCCGCCGTCGTCACGTGGCCGCCGATGGTCGGGCCGAAGGATTGATTTGGCACGCATCTGCGCCGACCATGCGCTTCGTGAGTCGGGAGCGCGCGCCATGAATTCCTCGACCCTGACGGGCCTTGCTGCCGCGCTGTTTTGCTGCGGCCTTGTCGCGCTGTTTGCGGCACTCTACCGCGACGCCGCGCACGGCGGACCGCTGCTTTGGCTTGGGCTCGCACTGCTTGCCGCGACGGTGGTCTGCTGGTTCATGGCGGCTCGCAGCGCGAAGGCGAGCGACTAGATGGCTCCGTAGCAATACGGATGTGGCGCTCTGCTTTTGCGCCAGGCCGCGGAAAGCCCTGCGGCATCGGCACGACGCGCGCACATCGGCGGTTTGATTACAATTTTGCCGAAATATTTCGGTCGAATGCCGGCAAAAGGCTTCAATCGAATTTAGAAAACTTGTCCTACACATTCAGGCATTCGAATGACCCATTGGTTTGCAGACCCCGCCCTGGCGGGGTTTTGCTTTTGTGGCCATGTCGCCCGGGATGGCAGTCGCGCGGCCAGTGCTCTGACTGTCATCCCGGCCGAGCGCCCCGCGCGAGAGCCGGGATCGATGAACCACCGATCGTGCGAATTGAGCGATGGGTCCCGGGTCTCCCTTCGGTCGTCCGGGATGACAGTCGCGCTGCCGGCGCGCTGACACAACCGCCGCGCCCATTCCAAGCCGAAGCCGGAAATGCCAGACTCCAGGCGGACGATTGCATCGGGCTTGGGCCCGAATGGGGGACATGATGAACCGGATTCTTCTCGGCGCCGCGCTGGCGCTCGTCTCGGCTGCGGCGATCGCGCAGGAGCTGCCGGCCGGGCCGCCGGTCGCGATCCAGATGGTGACGCAGCTCTCGCCCACCATCCCGCAATACACCCGCGTCGACATCCCGATGCTGCGCGAGGAGCTGCCCAAACGGAGCGGCGGCCGCATCTCGGTGACGCTCGCAAGCTGGCCCGAGCGCAACCTGAACGGACCGGAGCTCTTGCGCGTGCTGCGCGCCGGACAGATCGATCTCGGCGGCATCGCGCTGCCGACGGTCGCGGGCGATGCGCCGCTGCTCGACATCATCGACCTCGCCGGGCTGCTCTCGTCGCACGAGATGGGCCGCAAGGTCGCCGAGGCCGTGATGCCCGAGCTCAACAAGGAGCTCGAGCGCTTCAACGTGCGCATCATCGCGACCTATCCGTTTCCGGCGCAGGTGTTCTTCTGCCGCGAGCCGATCAC
>DATEKY010000891.1:0-11229 GCA_035277225.1 Xanthobacteraceae bacterium | reverse complement strand
CGCGCGACGCCGCAGTCGATCCAGGACATCGCGGCCGGCCACATCGCGCTCGGCTGGGCCGAGGCGGGCGCATCGATCCCGCTGATCAAGGACGGCAAGCTGCGCGCGCTCGCGGTGTCGTCGCTGACGCGGCTGCCGCTGCTGCCAGACGTGCCGCCGTTCGCCGAGGCCGCGCCCGCACCGGGCTTCGAGGCGGTGTCGTGGCACATGCTGCTGGCGCCGGCGAAAACGCCGCGCGACATCGTCGACCGGCTGCACGCCGAGATGAAGCGCGTGCTGGCCGAGCCGGATATCAAGCAGAAGATCGAGACGATCGGCCTGATCCCGTTCGATACGCCGGGGATCGAGGACTTGCGTGCCTATCGCAAGTCCGAGCAGGAGAAGTGGGGCGCGCTGGTCAAGAAGCTCGGGCTCGAAGGGTCGCAGTAGGGCACGCCGTTCCTCATCCTGAGGAGCCGCGCGCAGCGCGGCGTCTCGAAGGATGGCCAAATGCGCCGCGGTCGCTTCGGGCCATGGTTCGAGACGCGCAGCCATAGCGCGTCGCAGACGCGCGTAAACGCGCTGAAGGCTGCGCTCCTCACCATGAGGTCGGCGTTTTTCCTACAGCTTCCGCTGCCGCTTCGGCGCGTTCTCCGCCGCGTTGCCGGCGGCGGGCTTGCCCGCGATGCGCACCAGATCGCCCGACGCGATGCCGTCGGGCGGCGTTTCGATCACGCGGTCTTCCGCCGTGAGGCCGGTCGCGATCTCCACCTCGCGGCCGAGGTCGCGCGCGATCGTCACCGGCTTGAGGATGACGCGGTCGTCCGGCCCGACGGTCGCGACGCGCATGCCGCGCTGGTCGAAGATCAGCGCGCTCGCCGGCACGTAGATCGCGGCCTCGGGATTCGGCAGCACCAGCCGCACATTGGCGAACGCGCCGGTCATCAGCGTGCCGGCGGCGTTGTCGACCACCAGCTGCATCCGCGTGGTGCCGGACGCCATGTCGACCGCCTGCGCCGAGGCTTCCACCGTCGCCGTGAAGGTCTTGCCCGGATATTCCGGGACGGTGATCTGCGCCCTGGTGCCGATCTTCACGTTCGGCACGTAGTTCTGCGGCACGTTGACATAGACGCGCAGCCGCGTCGTGTCGGACACGACGAACAGCGCAGGTCCCCCGCCGCCGGCGTTGATCAGCGCGCCGATGTCGGTCGTGCGCGACGTGACGAGCCCGTCGAACGGCGCGGTGATGCGCTTGTAGTTCTCCAGCACCTTGAGGCGATCGAGGTTTGCCTGTGCGGAGCGGAGCAGGCCCTGCCGGCTCTGCGCGTCCGCGACGCGCTGGTCGAGCGTCTGCTGCGACACCGCGCCGGACTTGATCAGCATTCGCCCGCGCTCGAGCGTTCCCTCCGCGAGCGTGAGGTTAGCCTTCGCGCTGGCGAGGTCGGCCTCGGCCTGCATGATCTGCTGGTCGAGGTCGGGCGCCTCGATCTCGGCGAGAAGCTGGCCGGCCTTCACCGGCGTGCCGATGTCGGCCTTCCATTCCTTCAGGTAGCCGCTGACGCGGGCATAAAGCTGCGCCTGCGAATAGGCCTCGAGCCGCCCCGGCAGGTCGATGGTGCTGCGCCGCCCGCGATCGTCCGGCACCGCGACCGCCACGGTCGGGATCGCGACGCGCTCGGTCCATTCGTTCAGCCGTGCGTCGGCCATGCGGCGCGTCGTGATGCCCATCCCGACGACTATGGCGGCGATCACCACCATCACGAGCGCGGCGAGGCGCAGCTTGCGGCGCGACAATCGCGGCGCCTCGGCCGGTTGTTCCTCGGGCTCATGCGACATGCGGTTCTCCGGTCGCGTAGGCGGCGGTCTCGCCCGCGCGCTTGTGGATCATGCCGAACACCACGGGGACGAACATCAACGTCGCGACCGTTGCAAAAACGAGGCCGCCGATGACGGCGCGGCCGAGCGGCGCGTTCTGTTCGCCGCCTTCGCCCAGGCCCAGCGCCATCGGCGCCATGCCGATGATCATCGCGAGCGCCGTCATCAGCACCGGGCGGAAGCGCACGAAGCCGGCATCGATCGCGGCCGCGACCGGATCGCCGAGCTGGTCGAGCCGCTCGCGCGCGAACGAGATGATCAGCACGCTGTTGGCGGTCGCGACGCCCATGCACATGATCGCGCCGGTGAGCGCCGGGACCGAGAGCGTGGTGCCGGTCGCAAACAGCATCCAGACGATGCCGGCGAGCGCGGCCGGCAGCGCCGTGATGATGACGAAGGGATCGCTCCACGACTGGAAGTTCACCACGATCAGCAGGTAGATCAGCACGATCGCGCCGATGAGGCCGAACAGCAGCCCGCTGAACGCGGCGTTCATCGTCTGCACCTGTCCCATCAGCAGCACGCGGGCGCCGCGCGGCGCGCTGTCCTTGCTCTCGTCGATGATCTTCTGCACGTCGGCCGCGACCGCGCCGAGATCGCGCCCCTGCGTGGTGCCGTAGATCTGGATCACCGGCTGGATGTTGTATTGCGACACGACCGCCGGGCGCACCACGCGATCGATGTCGGAGATCGCGCCGAGCGTCTGCCCCGACGCGCCCGGCGCGGTGAGCGGCAAGTTCTTCAGCGCGTTGAGCGAATCCATCTGGTATTGCGGCGTCTGCATCACGATCGGATACGACACGCCGTTTTCGGGGTTGAGCCAGTAGGTTGGCGACACCTGGCTCGAGCCGGCGAGGTTCACCACCATGCTGTTGGTCACGTCGCGCGCGGTGACGCCGGCATATTGCGCGCGCGTGCGGTCGAGACGGACGTCGAAGCCCGGACCGTTCAGCGACTGCTGGATGCGCGCGTCGGCAAGGCCGGGAACCAGGCGCAGCTTGCGCAGCAGGTCCTGCGCATAGGCGTAGTTCGCCGCAAGATTCGGGCCGCGGATCTGCACGTCGATCGGCGCCGGCGCGCCGAAGTTCAGGATCTGGCTGATGATGTCGGCCGGCAGGAACGAGAACGTCACGCCGGGAAAGCGGGCAGGGAGTTCTTCGCGCAAGGTCTTGACGTAGTCGGCGGTCGGCCGGTGGCCCGCGCGCAGCTTGATCTGGATGTCGCCGTCGGCGGTGCCGATCGTGCCGGTGTTGTTGTAGGTCATGTTGATGCCGCTGACCGGCATCCCGATGTTGTCGACGATGGTGGCGACCTCTTCGGGCGGAATGATCTGGCGGATCGCCTTGGTGATCTCGGCAAATTGACTGGCACTTTCCTCGACCCGCGTGCCGACACGCAGCCGCGCGTGCATCAGGATCTGCCCGGCGTCGACCGAGGGAAAGAAGTCGCGCCCGAGGAACGGCGTCAGCGCGAACGAGCCCGCCACGAAGGCGAGGAAGCCGATGACGAACACGGCGCGGTGCGCCAGCGCCATGGTCAACAGCTCGCGATAGCCGTGGCGGAAACGCTCGAAGCGGCGTTCGAACGCGCGCTGGAAGGCGACCAGCGGATTGCGCGTCGGCGGCTTCTCCTCGTGTGAATGCGCGTGCTTGCGCAGCAGATAGTTCGCCAAGGTCGGCACCAGGGTGCGCGACAGGATGAACGAGCACACCATGGCGGCCATCACGGCTTCGGCCATCGGCACAAACAGAAATCGCGCGACGCCCTGCAGGAAGAACATCGGCACGAACACGATGCAGATGCACAGCAGCGAGACGAAGGCCGGCGTCACGATCTGCGCGGCGCCGTCGAGGATCGAGGTCTCGACCTCCTTGCCCTGCTCGAGGTGCCAGTTGATGTTCTCGATCGTCACCGTGGCGTCGTCGACCAGGATGCCGACCGCCAGCGCGAGGCCGCCGAGCGTCATGATGTTGAGCGTCTCGCCGAGCATCCAGAGGATGCCCAGCGCGCCGAGGATCGAGAGCGGGATCGAGGTCGCGATGATGACGGTGGAGCGCCAGCTTCCGAGGAAGATCAGGATCATCAGGCTGGTCAGCGCCGCCGCGATGATGCCCTCGTGGATCACGCCGCTCACCGCGGCCTCGACGAACAGCGACTGGTCGCCGATCAGCGAGATGGTGAGATTTTCCGGCAGGATGGCCTTGAGCTGCTCGACCTTTTCCTTGATGCCAGCGATGATCGCGAGCGTCGAGACCGAGCCGTTCTTCAGCACCTGCATCAGCACCGAGCGGCTGCCCTCGACGTGCACGATGTTGTTCTGCGGCGGGTTGCCGTCGCGCACGTTGGCGACGTCGCGCACGTAGACCATCGCGCCGCCCACGCTCTTGATCGGCAGCTCGCCGAGTTCGGCGATCACTGACGGCGCGTTGTTGAGCTGGATCGTGTATTCGAGGCTGCCGATCTTCTGCGTGCCGACCGGCGTGATCAGGTTCTGCGCCGCGAGCGCGTTGGCGACGTCCTGGCCCGAGAGCCCGCGCGCCTGCATGGCGACCGGATCGAGGTCGATCTGCACCTGGCGGACCTTGCCGCCGTAGGGGAACGGGATTGCGGCGCCGGGCACCGTGACGAGCGGCGTGCGCACCACGTTGAGGCCGAGGTCGGCGAGCGTCTGCTCGGAGAGCCCGGAGCCTGAGAGCGCGAGCTGGATGATCGGGACGGTCGAGGCGTTGTAGTTGAGGATCAGCGGCGGGGTCTGCCCCGGCGGCATTTGCCGCAGCTGCGTCTGCATCACCGCGGTGATCTGCGCGTTGGCGATGCGGATATCGACGTTCGGCTGAAAGAAGACCTTGATGATGCCGAGCCCGTTATACGAGGTCGCCTCGATATGCTCGATGTCGTTGACGGTGGTGGTGAGGCCGCGCTGCGACTGGGTGACGATGCGGCCCGCCATCAGGTCCGGCTGCAGGCCGGTATAGCCCCAGATGATCGCGATGACCGGGATGCGGATGTCGGGGAAAATGTCGACAGGCGTGCGCAGCGCCGCGAGCGGGCCGACGATCAGAATCGTGAGCGCGAGCACGATGAACGTGTACGGCCGCCGCAGCGCGATGCGGACAATACCGAGCATGCCGAGAACGCTCCCAAGCCACGAGACAAGTCTCGCGCCGCCCCCGACGTGCGCGCCGCTCAGCCCTCATTGGCTATGCTGCGCCGCACAAAGCAGCGCCGGCATCGTGTCGGATTTCGGCAGCTTCGTCCAGTTACCAAGACGTGAGCGGTCAACCCGCCTGTGTGGCGCCTTGCCGCCGGAAGGCGGCGCCAAAGCAGGGGAAATGTCGACAGAAACGACGCCGACGGTCATTCCGGGGCAGTTAATGCACGCTCACCGTTTCGAGCTGATGGCCGGCGGCGTCGCGCATCGCTTCCACGAAGCTGTCGGTGATCGCCAGCGGCGTGCCGTCGGCGGCGTGCAGAACGAATACCGTCAGGCCTGGAACGAGCTGCGGCGCCTGCGGATAGAGGATTGTGGCCTCTTCGGAGCGCATCTGCCGCACATAGCCGATGGCGCTTTCCCCAAGCGCCGCGAAGGCCTCGGGCGACAGCAACGGGTGGCGTCTGGCGGTGCGGGTCATGGCACAAGCTCCTCAGGCTATTGGTCGAGCGAGGGGAGGGGGAGGTTCACGCGGCCCGCTTCAACGCAAATGGCGGACCGATCCGGCCCGCCATTGCCAGCAACGTTCGTCTGTTGCGGTTTCAGCGCTTCGCGCGCGCTGCGTCACGCATTGGCAGTCGCCGCCTATTCGACGACCTCGACGATCTTCTTCTCGCGCGGATCGACCAGGATGACCTGGTCGCCGATGGCGAGCATGCGATACGAGCCCAGCTCCGGATTGGACCGGGCGAGTTCGTCCGGGATCGCCTGCAGCTGGAGACAGCTCGTATCCGACAGCGAGCTCGATCCGCCTGAGGTCTGCGCCGTCGTCAGGCGCCGTGCAGACTGCTTGAGCGTCTCGCGCTGCTCGCTGCTGATGGAGATTCGGCTGCTGCCAGAGCGGGAGGTGCTGCGGACCGAGGCTGACGCGCCCGGCTCCCGGATAACCTCGACAACCTTGCGGGTGCGCGGCTCCACGACGACGATCTCATCCTCGACGACGGTGTACTGGTAGCCGCGGTATTGCGGCATGATCCGCACGATGTCTTGCGGCAACGGCCGGATCCGCGCACGTGACGGCAACCGCGTGCCGATATTCACGTCGATGTTGATATTGGTGCTCGTTGCAGACCGGTCGCGCCGCAGCTTGTTGACGATCTCGGTACGCTGCCGTTCGTCGATATTGGCCGAGCCCGACGCCGTGGTACGCGACGTCTCGGTCGAGGTTTGATTGCGGCTCTGCCCGGTCCTGGTATCGCTCGGCTGTGTGGCTTGCTGGCTCGTCGTCGGAGAGGGCTGCTGGCCGGTCTGCTGCTTCTGGTCGCCGGGTTGCTTTGCATCCCTCGCCTGATTGTCCCGTTTCTGCTGCCGCGTCTCGCCGGCCTGCTGCTTCTGATCGCCGGGTTGCTTGGCGTCCCGCGCCTCGTTGTCCTGCTTTCGCTGCTGGGTGTTGCCGCTCTGCTGCTTCTGCTTCTGGTCACCCGGCTGTTTCGCATCCCGGGCCTGATCCTGTTTCTGGTCCTGCTGCTTCGGTTGAGCCTGCTTCGTGTCGCGACCCTTCTGCTCATCCTGCGCCGCGGCCGGTCGGTCGCCTCGGTCTTTTCGATCCTGGCTTTGCTGCGCCGGCTGCTTGGCGGGCTGTTCGTCCTGCGCCTGCTTGCGCTCGCCGCCCGCCGGATTGGATTGAGCTTTGCGGTCCTGCTGTCGGTCGGCGCGGCCGTCCTCACTCTTCGACGGCGCGCTCTGGGTGCGCGGTGTTTCCTCGCGCTTTTGATCTGGTTGCGATTGGGCGACGACAGCGCCGGTTCCGATGATCAGTGCGACGGCAGTCGTTGCGAGCCATTGGATCTTCATCGAGGAACTCCTTTGTTCCCGTCTTTCCCCTCTATGCGCGCAACGTTAACCATCGCGAATTCGTTCCGCGCCGGTCGTGCAAACGGCGGGCCGTTGGGCCCGCCGTTGCCAAGACAAGGGAAGATGCAACGCGCCTTAGTGCACGCTGAGCGTCTCGAGCTCATTGCTCCACGCGTTCGCGATCGCCGCCTCGCGGCTGTCGGTCAGCATGATCGGCGTGCCATCGGCCGAGTGCAGCGCATAGAGCAGTCCGCCGGGCGGAAGCTCGGGGGCCTGCGGGAAGTGCTTCTGCACGTCCTCGGAGCGGATCGTCCTGACGTAGGCGAGCTTGCCGCCGCCAAGACCCTGCAGGGCTTCCTGCGAAATCTCGTGGATATCGTAGTTGTTCGTCATGGCCCTCGACTCCTTTCCGTCGATGCCTTGTTGCCGTCACTCATGGTTCCTGATGGCGACCGTCTTGATCACGCGCTCGGGCTCCGGGCGCGCCAGATCGATCGACAACAGACCGTTCTTCAGGTCCGCTCCCAGTACTTCAATGCCGTCGGCCAGCACAAAGGTCCGTTGGAACTGACGCGCCGCGATGCCGCGGTGAAGATACTGTCTCGCCTTGTCGTCCTGCTGCCGGCCGCGGATCACCAGCTGGTTCTCCTCGATCGACACGTCGAGCTGCTCGCGCGTGAAGCCGGCAACCGCCAGCGTGATGCGCAGCCGCTCCGGATCGCGCTCGTCGCGCGGCACCCGCTCGATGTTGTAGGGCGGATAGCCGTCGGCCGCCTTGGTGACGCGGTCGAGGACGCGCTCGATCTCATCGAACCCGAGCAGGAACGGACTTGATAGTGACGGAACTCGGGACATTCTTTCCAAAGCCCTCCTGCGAGCGACTTTGAGAGGCCCGTGAGGCGCCTCTTCCGGCGCGGGTCGGCACAGTGCCGCTCCCGGTCCGGTATGCTGAAATATGGGGGGTTCGGGTTAAGGGTTCAAGAAACGGCGTTTCGGTTGACGTTACAACACGTTAATCAGAGCCGTCGTTGCCCGTCGGCGCTGAAGACATGCAGATTTGCCCGGTTTGCCAGCGCAACCGCCCGTTCACCCGGCGCCGGCGCATGGGTTCCCGGTACCCGAACGATGATGTGATCGCCGCGGTCGAGGGTTCCGTAGACGAAGCTTTCCGGCCCGACCCGCTCGACCGCCGACACCGTCAGTGGCAGCGTGATGGCGTCCGCGGGCTTCGTGCCGGCGGAGGCGAGTTCCAGGTCCTCGGGGCGGATGCCGATGATCGCGCCTTCGGGCGGGATGCCGCCATTGCCGAGCAGCAGCGCCGGCTCGGCGCCGGACATCTTCAACAGGTTCATCGCGGGGGCGCCGATGAAGGTCGCGACGAACGTGGTGGCCGGCTTCTGGTAGACCGCAAGCGGCGCGCCGATCTGGTCGACCTTGCCGGCGTTCATCACGACCAGCATGTCGGCGAGCGTCATCGCCTCGAGCTGGTCGTGCGTGACATAGATCGACGTGGTGCCGAGCGCCTTCTGCAGCTTCTTGATCTCGACGCGGGTCGAGATGCGCAGCTTGGCGTCGAGATTGGAGAGCGGCTCGTCGAACAGGAACGCCTTCGGCCGGCGCACGATCGCGCGCCCCATCGCGACGCGCTGGCGCTGTCCGCCGGACAATTGGCGCGGCTTGCGGTCGAGCAACTGCTCGATCTCCAGGATGCGCGCCGCCTCGCGCACGCGCGTCTCGATCTCGTCCTTCGGGGTTTTGCGGTTGCGCAGCCCATAGGCCATGTTGTCGTAGACGCGCATGTGCGGGTAGAGCGCGTAATTCTGGAACACCATCGCGATGTCGCGCTCGGACGGCTCGATCTCGTTGACGACGCGTTCGCCGATGCGCACCTCGCCCGCCGTGATGGTCTCGACGCCCGCGATCATGCGCAGCAGCGTCGACTTGCCGCAGCCGGACGGACCCACCATGACGCAGAAATGGCCGTCCGGCACGTCGAAGCTCACGCCCTTCACGGCCTCTACGCCGCCGGCGTAGACCTTTCGGACGTCTTTCAGGGTGACTTCGGCCACTTACTTCTCCGTCTCGACAAGCCCGCGCACGAACAGCTTCTGCATCGCGATCACCACCAGCACCGGCGGCAGCATCGCCAGCATCGCGGTCGCCATCACGAGCTGCCATTCGGTCAGCGCGTCCGACGTCACGATCATCTTCTTGATGCCGATCACGATCGTCTGCATGTCGTCGCGCGTGGTGATCAGCAGCGGCCAGAGATATTGATTCCAGCCGTAGATGAACAGGATCACGAACAGCGCCGCCATGTTGGTGCGCGAGAGCGGGAGCAGCGTATCCCAGAAAAACCGAAACGGTCCGGCGCCGTCGATGCGCGAGGCTTCGACAAGTTCGTCCGGCACCGTCATGAAGAACTGCCGGAACAGCAAGGTCGCGGTCGCGGAGGCGACCAGCGGCAATGTGAGGCCCGCATAGGTGTCGAGCAGGTTCAGATCGGCGGCGATCTTGTAGGTCGGATAGATGCGCACCTCGACCGGCAGCATCAGCGTGATGAAGATGACCCAGAACGCGCTCTTGCGCAGGGGGAAGCTGAAATAGACGATCGCGTAGGCCGAGAGGATCGAGATCGCGATCTTGCCGAGCGCGATCACCATCGCCATCACGAAGGAATTGAACAGCATCGTGCCGACCGGCTCGCGCGTCGTGCCACTCGTGCCGACGAAGATCGTGCGGTAGTAGTTCTCGAGGAATTTTCCGCCCGGCGTCAGCGGCATCTGCCCGTTCGAGATGATGGTCGGCTCATGGGTCGAGCCGATGAACGCGAGATAGACCGGGAAAGCCACGATCGCGATGCCGATCCACAGGATCAGGTGCGGCAGCAGGTTGTTGAAGGGGCGGTTCTCGACCATCAGGCCCACATCTCGCGGTTCTTCAGCGTGGCGGCGAGCCCTTCGGCGCACACCTTGAGCAGCTTCGCGCCTTTATCGGCATTGGCGCGGCGCGCGTCCCCGATCACGCCGCTCTCGGTGATGGTCGTGAACGACTGGAAGCGCGATGCCGGATAGGCCTTGCGCGGATCGCCGTTGAGCATGCCGAATGCGTCCTTGAGCCGGTCATGCTTCACAGTGTCGGGTGCGACCACCATCATCATCGAGGTCTCGACCTCGCAGGCGTGCTGCACGTATTTCTGGTCGTCGAGGAACTGCGCGAGGTCGTCTTTCGAAAGGTCAAAGTAGGTGGTGGCATAGAGCGTGAGGTTTCCCTCGCGCGCGAAGTCGGGGAGAAACGAGTTCATCGCCGCGATATTGCCGCCGTGGCCGTTGACGATAAAGACGCGCTTGAAGCCGTGCCGCTCGATGCTTTTCAGGAATGCGGAGAGCACCGCGCGGTAGGTCGGGATGTCGAACGTGAACGTGCCGCCGAAAGCCATGTGATGCTCGGCCATGCCGCACCACAGCGTCGGCGCGACCACCACGGGGACGTCCTTCACGGCAAGCTCGGCGCCGCCCTTGCACACCGCCTCGCACAGGAAGGTATCGACGCCCACGGGGAGATGCGGCCCGTGCTGCTCCATCGAGGCGATGGGGAGCACGACGATCGCGTTCGCGGCGGCCTTGGCGCGCAGATCCTCGGCGGTCAGTTCTTTCCACATCACCGACGGCATCAGTAGGTCACTTTCTTCTCGACATAACGGAACTGGACCGCGGTGAGCGCGATCACGATGATCATCAGGATGACGGATTGCGCCGCCGAGCCGCCGAGATCGCCGCCGAGGCGGCCGTCGGCATAGACCTTGTAGACCAGCGTCTCGGTCGCCTTGGCGGGGCCGCCGCCGGTCATCGCGTCGATGATGCCGAAGGTGTCGAAGAACGCATAGACGATGTTGACGACCAGGAGGAAGAACGTGGTCGGCGACAGCAGCGGAAAGATGATGGTCCAGAACCGCCGGAACGGGCGCGCGCCATCGATCGCGGCGGCCTCGATCACGCTCCGCGGAATCGCCTGCAGCCCGGCCAGAAAGAACAGGAAATTGTACGATATCTGTTTCCAGGTCGCGGCCATGACGACCAGGATCATGGCATGGGTGCCGTCGAGCAATGGGTTCCAGTCGACGCCGATGTTGCGCAAGCCGCGCGCCACGATGCCCAATGAGGGCTGGAACATGAACACGAACAATACGCCCGCCACCGCCGGCGCGACCGCATAGGGCCAGATCATCAGCGTCTTGTAGGGACCGGCGGCCTTGAGGTTCTTGTCGGCCTGGGTGGCGAACAGCAGGGCGATGGAAAGCGAGAGCCCTGCCACCAGCACCGAGAAGATCACCGTCACGACCATCGCCTTGTAGTACTGCGGCTGGGCGA
>DATEKY010000890.1:0-2425 GCA_035277225.1 Xanthobacteraceae bacterium | reverse complement strand
CGTCGAGGCCGCTCGACGCAATGCACACGCGCGCGCCGGAATGCTCGAGGATGTAGCCGAGCTCGCGCCCGTGCAGCTTGGCGTTCGCCGGCACCGCCGCGAAGCCGCCGTGCCACACGCCGTGAATGGTCTCGAGATACTCGACGCAGTTCTTCGCGATGATCGCGACGCGGTCGCCGGGCTGCAGTCCGAGCGCGCGCAATCCGCCCGCGAGCCGCGCCGCGCGCTCGGCCAATTGCCCATAGCTTTGAACGACCCGCGCGCCCTGCCCGGCCGCCGGCGCGTCCGGATGGCTCAGGCCTGCACGAAACAGCCACGCGGCGATATTCATCGGCCTACACCGCGTTCAGCCAGCCGAAATGCACCGGGTAACCCTCGCCCGAGAGCAGCGACATCGTCTCGTACAGCGGCAGCCCGACCACATTGGTGTAGGAGCCGACCATCTTCACCACGAAGGTGCCGGCGAGCCCCTGGATCGCGTAGCCGCCGGCCTTGCCGCGCCACTCGCCGGAGGCGAGATAGCCTTCGAGGTCCTCCTTGGAGAGCCGCTTGAAGCGCACGCGCGTCTCGACCAGACGCTGGCGGAACGCTTCCTTCGGCGTCACCAGGCAGATGCCGGTATAGACCCGGTGATTACGCCCCGAGAGCATGCGCAGGCACGCCGCCGCATCCTCCAGCATGTCGGCCTTCGGCATGACGCGGCGACCGACGGCCACCACCGTATCGGCCGCGATGATGTAGGAGCCGCGCAGTTCCTCGTCGATCCGCACGCTCGCGAGCGCCACCTGCGCCTTCTCGCGTGCGAGGCGATTGGCGAGCGCGCGCGGCAGCTCGCCTTTCACCGGGATCTCGTCGATCTCGGCCGGCTGCAGCGAATCCGGCTCGATTCCGGCCTGATTGAGCAACGCGAGCCGGCGCGGCGAGCCGGAGGCCAGGACAAGTTTCGGACGGCCGATCATGAGATACCGAACAAGGGGGAAGCTTCGGTGCGGGGCTTGGTTCGACCTAACCCAATCGTGGGCCGGCCACAACCGTCACTCATTGCCGCTCGTCGGCAGCTGGAAGCGCGCCTTGATCCGCCGCATCAGCTGGTCGCGCACCTCGCGATAGGCATCCATGCGCTGCTCGCGCGTGCCTTCGATCGCGGTCGGATCGGGCGTCGGCCAGTACTCGACGTCGGCCGCCATCGTGCGGGTCAGTTCCAGCGCCTTGTGGTGCGCCTCGGGCGCGAGCGTCACGATCAGGTCGAAGTTGAGCCCTTCCCATTCCTCCAGTTCCTCGAACGTCATCGGCTTGTGCCGGCCGATGTCGAGCCCGAGCTCGTCCATGGCGGCGACCGCGAAGGCATCGAGCTCGCCCTTGCGCACGCCGGCCGATCCCACATAGGTGCGGCCGAAGAAGTGCTTGAACAGCCCGGCCGCCATCGGCGAGCGCACCGAATTCATCCCGCAGGCAAACAGCACCGCCTGCGGTCGTGCGGAGCGCGGGGAAGCCATCAGCCCTTCCAGTGCAGCACGCAGATCAGCGTGAACAGGCGCCGCGCGGTGTCGAAGTCGACGTCGATCTTCTCCTTCAGCCGCTCCTTCAGCAGCTCCGAGCCTTCGTTGTGCAGTCCGCGCCGGCCCATGTCGATCGCCTCGATTTGCGTGGGCGTCGCGGTGCGGATCGCCTTGTAGTAGCTGTCGCAGATCATGAAGTAGTCCTTCACGATCTTGCGGAACGGCGTGAGCGAGAGCAGGTGCGCCATCAAGGGCGCGCCGTCCTCACGGCGGATGTCGAACACCAGCCGGTTCTCCGTGATCGAGAGATGCAGCGCGTACGGTCCGCCGTCGTCATCGACCGGCGCGAACGAATTGTCCTCGATCAGGTCGTAGATCGCGACCGCGCGCTCGTGCTCGATGTCCTGGCTGGAGCGGCCGATCGAGCCTTCGTCCAGCGTGATCTTGACGAGGCGCCGCATCGAACCGCTCTCGTCGGCGCCGCTCATCTGCGGTTCAGCCGCATCGCGACGGACCTTGCATGCGCGTCGAGGCCTTCGGCTTCTCCCAGCGCAATCGCCGCGGGGCCTAATCTGCCGAGCGCATCGGCGTTGAGCCGCAGGATCGACGTGCGCTTCATGAAGTCGAGCACGCCGAGCCCCGAGGAGAAACGCGCCGAGCGCGCCGTCGGCAGCACGTGATTCGAGCCCGCCACGTAGTCGCCGATCGCTTCAGGCGTGTGGCTGCCGAGGAAGATCGCACCGGCATTGCGGATTTTCGCCGCGAGCGGCTCCGGATCGTGCGTTTCGATTTCGAGGTGCTCGGGCGCAATCGCGTCGGTCAGCACCACCGCATCCTCGAGCTTGCCGACCAGAATGACCGCGCCGAAATCGCGCCATGAGGCCGCCGCGACCGCGCCGCGCGGCAGGGTCTTCAACTGGCCCTCG
>DATEKY010000889.1:0-6301 GCA_035277225.1 Xanthobacteraceae bacterium | reverse complement strand
TCATGAGGTGTGCCATGTCATATCCTTCACTGGGAATCGGCGTAGCATTGGCGCTGAGCTGGTCGATCAGCCTCACGACCGCACTGGCGGAAAGTCGTCACGCCCTCGTGATCGGCAACTCGGCCTATCAGGCCGTGCCCGCCCTGCCCAATCCAGCCAACGATGCAAGAGCGATCACCGAATTCCTCAAATCCGCGGGCTTTGAGGTGACGTCGGCTCACAACCTCACGCTCGGCGACATGCGCCAGGCCATCAGCCAGTTCGCCGACACGATCGCCGGCAAGGGACCGGAGGCGGTTGCGGCAGTCTATTATGCGGGCCACGGGCTGCAGGTCGACGGCGAGAACTTCCTGGTTCCGATCGACGCAAACATCGTGCGCGAAGCCGATGTGCCGCTGCAGGCGCTACGGCTCGCCGACCTGATGAACGCGCTCGCCGCGATTCCAAGCAAATCGCGCATCGTCATGCTCGACGCCTGCCGCAACAATCCCTTCTCGGAGATCAACAAGGTCACCGGCCGCGGGCTTGCGATCGTCGATGCTCCCCCGGGCACGATCATATCCTATGCGACCTCTCCGGGCAGCGAGGCACTGGACGGCGACGGCGCCAACAGTCCCTACACCACCGCAATTCTTGCCGCCGCCAAGGAGCAGGGCTTGCCGGTCGAGCAGACGTTCAAGCGCGTGCGCTTTGCCGTCAATCGCGCGACCAACAAGGCGCAGTTGCCCTGGGAGAGTTCGTCGCTGACGAGCGATTTCTCCTTCTTCCCGGGGCCGAACGAGACCCCGCAAGTCACCCAAGCGTCGATCCGTCCGACCGGTGCACCCGGCGCGCGTACGTCGACTCGCTCCGTGGATGCCTGGAAGCGCGAGCTCATGCGCAAGCCGCCGGGCGAAGCTTATGACATCGTGATCAAGGAGGACGCGATCGAGGCCTATCAGGCCTATCTGGCGCTCTTTTCGACCCAGCCCGACGGCGCGCGGGTGCGCGCGATATACGACCGACGTCGCGTCATGATCGCCTGGTACGCGGCGGTGACGGTCGACACGCCGGCAGCCTATCAGGCTTTCCTCGCGAGCTACGGCGACACGGATCTCGCGGCGACGGCGCGGCGCCTGCTCGAGCGCGCCAACAACCGCGCCTTGATACCGAACCTCGCGAACACCTGCCCCTGCGTGCAGCCGGCACCACCGGCACCTCAACCGATTCAGCAGAAAGCCGCCAAGCCGACCAAGCAGAAGGCGGCCAAGAAGGAAAAGAAAGAGAAGCCCGTGAAGCGGAGCGTGCGGGCCGCCGATCCAGAGCCGGCCGCTCCGCCGCCGCAGGCCGCGGCGCCGCCGATGCTGCCGATCGGCATTGGCATCGGCATCATGGGAATCGGCGGTGGACGCGGCATGGGAGGCGGCGGTTACGGCGGGCGCGGCGGCCACCCGTCCGGCGGCAGCTACCCCTCCGGCGGCGTGCGGCAGCCGATGCCGACAGGGTCAGGGTATACCCCAAGATGAGACCCCGACGACTGAGTTGAGGCCGCCGGCAACGCGGCCTCACGTACGCGATCGGTAGCGCGCGGCGACGACTTTCGCCGCCTGTTGCAGGACCCCGCGGTCGACGCTGCCGAGATGCGCGAGGCCTTTCTCGATCATCGTTTCGTCGAGAGCTTTGCGCCCCGCCTCGAACGCGGCTCGGCCGGGATCGTCGCCCGGCACGAATGCAAAAACCGATCGTGAGCCGCTGAACCCCTTGAGCTCGAGGTCGTCGACGCGCGTCAGGACACCGCCCGCAGTCACCTGTGCTGCCGCCGCCTCGGATCGCGATGCCAGGATCAAATCGGCGGTCGAGGCCGCCACGATCAGTGGAAGCCCGTAGAGATCGGGGACGCGTTCAAGGCGGAACGTCTCGTTGACCGCCGGACCTATGATCGTGAAGTTGCTTCTCTGCCTGGCGCCGAGGTCGCCGACATAGACCCTGCCGGAACAGACGACTGCGCGCGCCGCGAGCCGGTTCGCGATGGAGCCGTCCGCGTTGCCTACCGCAGTGATGATCTCGTGGGCGGCGGCGAGCGCCTTGAGCGCGTGCTCCGATTCGTCGGAGAGTCCGTTCCAAAACGCCAGCACGGCGTCGCCGAGAAACTTGTCGCTGCATCCGCCGTGACGGTCGATGACGGCCTGCATCAGCGTGAAGTACTGGTTGGCGGTTCGGACCACCTCCAGCGCGGTACGGCCGGGCTGGTTCGAGAAGGTGGTGAATCCAATCAGATCGACGAGGAGGATCGAGACCTGCCGTTCCTGCCCTTCCGGCGGATCGGCGAACCCGCTGCGCGCCAGCACCACCAGCCGCGCCGGCGGCAGGTAGCGCCCGGCGGTCCGGTAGAGGCTCCTGAACAGGGTGCGGTGGCGGACGAACCGCAGGCTCACGATCGTTGCGAAGATCAGGTTCGTCGCCAGGATCGGATATCCCATCGGGAGCCACAGGTCGGAGGTGGCGAAAAACGCGGTGCTGGCGACGATGCCGACCGCGGCTGGCCCCGCGAGCCCGACCGCAAACGAGCGCACCAATTGCGCCAGCATGACCGAGCCTCGTGAGACGTCATGTTCGCCGATGGTCAAGGCGCTCTCGTCCCTGTGCGCGATCGCGATGAACGCGAACGCGAGCATCAAGGCCGCGGCCACGCGTAGCCATGCCGGTGCGAGCATTACCGGGTGACTGCTCGCCGCGGACTGGATCGCGGCGAGTTGGAGCAGCGCGCCCGGGATCTGGTCGGGCTGACCCTGCTGGACGAACCCCTTATGCGGCGCGCAGCGCTCGCCGGGGGGAACGTGCACCGCGTTTCTGAAGAACTGGGTCGGTCCCCGATGCTCGTCCTCGCCCTTCACGGCGGTGCCGACCACAACGATGCGGCCGGCGAAAGCTTCGCGCAGGCGATCGGCGTTCTCCGGCGATGCCAGGCAATCGAGCAAGGTCGCGAGGGTATATGTCGGCGTGTCGGCCGGCGGAGCATTCGGCGTGACGAGGATGCGCTCGACCGAGGCCGCCTGGCGAACGCTCAGTCCCGCGCCGAGGGCGGCAAAACCGACGGCGACCCGTCCGCCCGGCAAGCGCGCAAGCGGGGCCGCACTTCGCACCCTGCCGTCAGACTCCACCTGCAGGTCGAGGACGCCGACCCGTGACGAGCCCACCGCCTCGAGAAACGGAGCGGCCGGCGGCGTGCCGGGAAAACGTCCGAGCACAATCCGGTCTCGGTTTTTCATCAGGGTCTCGACGAGCCGCTGATCGTAGTCCGGCAACGTATAGGGTCCGACATGGAAGTCGGCGCCCGCATAGGCAAACACCATATCGAAAACGATCCGCCGCGCTCCCGCCTCGAGAACGCCGTCGATGACTCGCGCCCAGATCGGCTGGAACAAGGCGCGTGGAAGCGCGGCAAGGTCGGGGGTGGACAGAGACGCTTCGTCGACAGCCACGAATACGGCCGGCACCGTCGCGATATCGCGGCGCCACGGCTGCGAGAGTCTCAAGGTCAGATCGTAAAGAAAGCCGTTCGGACCTCCGAGTGCCGGAAACGGGCCCTGGTAGCCGCTCAGGAAGCCGCTCAATCCGCAGAGCCCTGCGAACACGCACGATGCCAGCCCCGACACCAGCCTTGGGCTCGGGATCCTCCAGGCGCCAGGGCTCACCAGAGCGGCCTTATCGGACGACAAGGATCAGGGGACCGGTCCCGGTTATCGCGCTTGCGACAAGCTTCATCTTCAGCTGACTGCCGTCGCTCCGTCCGACGACGAGGACGTAAGCCTGGCCGTCGTCGAGCGTCGGCGACGCCGTGCCGCGTTCGAATGTCGCCACGATCTGCCGTTGCTCGCTATCCCACAGCGCAACGCTGCGGAGGGGCTTTGGCCCGCGATTGACGATCTTGATCCTCGGCTGGAGCGCCACTCGGGTCGGCGCGGTCGCAGCGCTCCGCGCAAGAACTCCGCCCTGGAAGGTCGAGATCGCGGGCTTGACGCATCTCTCCCCGAAACCCGAGATCTCCTGCCCATTTTCGGCGGTCACCGCGGACGCCAAAACCGATACGCGCAGAGGCCCCCTCAAGGTGAGGAGCTTCTCGTTACGGTAATGGCACAGACGCACTTCGCTGTTCGCCAGGATGTCGAGCCTGGTCCGTTCATCGATGATGTCCAGCGGCTCAAGCAATGTGGGCTTGCCCTGAACGAGCGCGATGGCTCGGCCATTCAGGGATTCCACATAGGCGACATCCGTCACCGCCATCTCGGCGACCGCGGACGAGGAAGCGCCCAGAGCTGCCGAGCCGAGGGCGAGCAGCACAAGCGCGACCTTCGTCGTCACGGTCATGGTCCTTACGACCCAAAATCGGTGCGGGTAGCTGCTGCCATGCCCCGCTCAATTCGCCACATTGATGACCTGCACCCGCCGGTTCTCGGCCGCGGTGGGATTGGACGGATTCTTCAACTGCGTCTTCCCGTAACCGACCGTCACCAGCCTGCCGTCATCGATCTTGTACCGGTCCATCAGGTACCGCTTCAGTGCATCCGCGCGCCGCTCGGACAGACCCTGATTGAAGGTGTCGCCGCCCTTCCCGTCGGTATGCCCCGCGACGATGAAGGTGCTGCCCTTGAGGTCGGCGCTCGAAAGAGCCTCGCCGAGCGCGGAGACCTGCGGCATCGCCTTCGCCGAGAGCCTGTCCGAGTTGTATTCGAAGTTGATCTCGAGATCGACGCTCGGCTTCTTCTGCGCGATCGACGTGATCTTGTCGCGCTCCTCGGTAGTGAGCGATCGCGTCGTCCGCTTGCGCAAGGTGTCGACGAAGCGCGCGTCTTCCGCGTTACGGGTCGCGTCGGCGGGCGATATCGTGAGACCGCGCGTCGCCCGGACAGGCGGCCTCAGCGCCCTGATGAGTTGATCCGGCGACTGCGGCTCGGCGGCGCGCGCGACTTCGCTTCCTGCCGGCAAGGCGAAACCGGCCAAGACGATGCAGGCGAACCTGATCATTCGTCGCTTGGACACTGCTGACATGCTCCTCTCCCGCGATTCCGTGCGTTCCTGTCCCGCCCCTTAGCGTACGCCATAGCTGGCGAATTCATCGACGATGTCCGGCTGGATGCGCTTTGCGGCCGCGATATCGCTGTTGCCGCCGGTGGCGTTGCCGGTCTGTATCTTGGCCAATCCCCGGCCGTACAAAGCCGATGCATGCCTTGGATTGATCTTCAGCGCGGCGTCATAGTCGGTAATGGCATTGCGCGGCTTGCTCATCTTCAGATTGACGAAGCCGCGGCTGTCGAAGGCGTCGACGTAACCGGGACGAATCTGAAGCGCGTCGTCGCAATCCTTCAGTGCAGATTGCAGATCGCCGACAACCGCGCGGGTCCAGCAGCGATTGTTGAGCGCTTCGGCGTCCTTTGGATTGAGACGGATGGCTGCATCGAAATCCTCGATCGCGCGGCGATAGGCACCGTGCTGCGCGTAAAGTTGGCCGCGCTTGTAGTAAGCGGCGATATCGTTGGGGTTGGCCTGGATTCTCCGGTCGAGTTCACGGACCGCGGGGTCATCCGCTCCGGGCGGCGCCGGCGGGGTGGGCTGCATCGGCTGTACCGGCTGCGTCGATGCGACGGGAGGCGGCGTAGCAGGAGGCGCGATCGGGGGCGGCGCAGGAGCCGGAGTCGCGACCGCGGGCGGCAGCGTGGGTGACGCGACCGGAGGCGGCGCAACGGGAGACGCCACCGGAGGCGGCGCAGCGGGCGACGCGATCGAGGGCGGCGGAGTGGGTATCGTGACGGGTGGCGGCGTCGTCGCGACCTGGGGCGGCGTGACCGGTGCTGGCACAACGGCGGGTGGCGTCGTGGGAGTCGGTGCGACGAGCGGCGGCGGCGCCGGTGCGGCGGCGGTCTCGGCAGGCTTCGGTGGTGCTGCGGCGGTGGCGAGCCTGGCGAGCCGGTCGCGGGCAAGATCCGAATAGCGCCCGAACGGATAACGGGCGATAAAATCTTCGAAGGCCTTCCTGGTCCCGGCCCGCTCGGCGGCTTCATAGTCGCGGCGCGCCTGCGCTTCCGGATCGGGCGGCGGCGGCGCCGGCGGCGCGGCGACTGGAGGTGTCGCGGCGATCTGAGGGGGCGCGGCGACCTGCGGCGGCGCAGCGACCTGCGGAGTCGCGACGACCTGCGGGCTCGCCGGCGTGAGAGAGAACTGCTCGACCAGCGATGTAGCGACCCAGGGCACTTGCTCGTTGTTGGAGGCCCGCGACACGCTGATGCGCGTGCGGTTGAATGCCTCCTCAGTTGTGCGGTTCGGG
>DATEKY010000888.1:0-4263 GCA_035277225.1 Xanthobacteraceae bacterium | reverse complement strand
CTGCTGCTCAAGGGGCACGGCGAGAAGAAGGATGTGCTGACGCGCTTCATGGACCGCACGCTCGGCTGGTTCTTCCGCGGCTTCAACTTCGCGTTCCGGCGCGGCTCGCAGACCTATGGCGGCGGGGTGCGGCGCGTGATCGGGCGCAAGACGATCATGATGGGCGTCTATCTGGCGCTGGTCGCGGTGACCTTCGGGCTGTTCAAGGCGGTGCCGGGCGGCTTCGTGCCGAGCCAGGACAAGCAGTATCTGGTCGGCTTCGCGCAGCTTCCCGACGGCGCCACGCTCGACCGCACCGAGAGCGTGATCCGCCGCATGAGCGACATCGCGCTGAAGACGCCGGGCATCGAGAGCGCGGTCGCGTTCCCCGGCCTGTCGATCAACGGCTTCACCAACAGCGCCAATGCCGGCATCGTGTTCGTGACGCTGAAGCCGTTCGACGAGCGCACCACGCCGGAGCTCTCCGGCGTCGCGCTGGCGAAGCAGCTGAACCAGAAGTTCGGCGCCATCGAGGAAGCCTTCATCGCGATGTTCCCGCCGCCGCCGGTCGCCGGCCTCGGCACCATCGGCGGCTTCAAGCTGCAGATCGAGGACCGCGCCGGTCGCGGCTACGAGGCGCTCGATGAGGCGACCAAGGCGTTCATCGCGCGCGCCCGGACGGCACCCGAGCTTGCCGGCGTGTTCTCCGGCTATCAGGTCAACGTGCCGCAGCTTTATGCCGACATCGACCGCGTCAAGGCGCGCCAGCTCGGTGTCGCCGTCACCGACGTGTTCGACACGATGCAGATCTATCTCGGCTCGCTCTACGTGAACGACTTCAACCGCTTCGGCCGCACCTATTCGGTGCGCGTGCAGGCCGATGCCAAGTTCCGCGCCTACGCGGAAGACGTCGGGCAATTGAAGGTGCGCTCAGGCAGCGGCGAGATGATTCCGCTCGCCGCGCTGCTGCGGGTGAAGTCCGCCGCGGGCCCGGAGCGCGCGCAGCGCTACAACGGCTTCCTCACCGCCGACATCAACGGCGGCGCCGCGCCCGGCTTCTCGACCGGCCAGGCGCAGGACGCGGTGAAGCGCATCGCGGCCGAGACGCTGCCGAACGGCTTCGAGTTCGAGTGGACCGATCTGACCTACCAGGAGATCCTCGCCGGCAATTCCGCGCTGCTGGTGTTTCCGATCGCGATCCTGCTGGTGTTCCTGGTGCTCGCCGCGCTGTATGAAAGCCTCACGCTGCCGCTCTCGATCATCATGATCGTGCCGCTCGGCCTGCTCGCCGCGATGACCGGCGTGTGGCTCACCGGCGGGGACAACAACATCTTCACCCAGATCGGGCTGATCGTGCTGGTCGGGCTGTCGGCGAAGAACGCGATCCTGATCGTGGAGTTCGCGCGCGAGCTCGAGTTCGCCGGCAAGACGCCGGTCGAGGCCGCGATCGAGGCGAGCCGCCTGCGGCTGCGCCCGATCCTGATGACGTCGCTCGCCTTCGTGATGGGCGTGCTGCCGCTGGTCACGTCGGTCGGCGCCGGTGCCGAGATGCGCCACGCCATGGGCGTCGCGGTGTTCGCCGGCATGATCGGCGTCACGCTGTTCGGGATCTTTATGACGCCGGTATTCTATGTCCTGCTGCGAAGGATGTCGGGGAACCGGAAGCTGAAGCAGCATGGGGAAGATGCGACGCCGCTCACCCCCCAAGCCGCCCTGCCCGGACCAGCATCCGCTGCAGCACCCCATCCCGCCGAATGAGATAGTGAAACAGCGCGGCGCCGACATGCATGCCGGCGAGCAGGATGATCGCGAAGGCGCCGAGCATGTGCCAGAACAGCACCCGCTCGGCGGCCGGCTGATTGGGAGACGTCAGCGCGGGGAGCGTGAGGCCATGCAGGTCGAGCGCCGGATAGAGCGAGATGCCGATATAGCCGCCGATCGGCACCACGATCAGCAGCAGATAGAGCAGCCAGTGCGTCGCGTGCGAGACGCCCTTCTGCCACGGCTCCAGGGTCGGCTCGTCGGCCGGCGCGCCTTTGGTCAGGCGGTAGGCGAGCCGCGCCACCACAACGAAGAAGATGATCAGCCCGAGCAGCTTGTGGCTCGAGTAGAGCCAGTTGGTGGTGGCGTCCCAGATGTTGAGGCCCTTGCCCCGATAGACCATCGCGAGGCCGAACGGGATCTGCACGGCGAGAAGCGCTACCGTCCACCAGTGGAAGCGCCGCGCCGCGATGCTGTATGGGCCGGATGGCTTATCGGCTGGCTGCATGGTCGTCCTCCCGTCGCGGCCCGACAATCCAAACGATGCGCCCGGCTGTCCAGCGGCCAATTGTCGCCCCGGGTGATGGCCCTTCGCGTGCAATCCGCGCATAATAAGCGGCGCGCGAGCGAATCCGCATCGCGGCCGGCGAAAGCATCCGCATGACAGTCCCGCCTTCCGAGAAGGTCTACGTCCTCGAGATTGGCGGCGCACCGATCCTGGCGTTCGCCGCGACCTCGCATCGCGAGGCGCAAAGCCTGCTGCGCGAGGAATGGCTGCGTACCGACCTGCGCGACATCCGCTCCGGCGGCAAGCCGATCTGGGACGGGGCGGCAAAGCTCGGCGTGCGCCACGCAGGGGCCGAGGAGGCCGAGCGGTATGCGGCGGGCGCGACCGGCTCATCCGACGATGACGATCTGCAGCTGGTCTATCTGGTCGACCGGGACGGGTGAGCCCTCTCCCCGCCCGCCCTGGCTACGCTCGGCGGGCGACCCTCTCCCGCAAGCGGGAGAGGGAAAAAAGGAGAGAGCTCGCCGCGTGCAGACTTACGCGAACAGTCCGTGCGGCGAGCGACCTTCGTGCACGCCGAACTCGAGGAAGTGCAGCAGCGGATTGACCCCGGCCGCGGCGACATCCGGATTGGCCGCCAGATACGCCTCGGTGTCGAACGCGCCGAACAGACCGCGCCCTTCCTTCGCGCCGAACTCCATGTAATGCCGGAACGGATCGACGCCCGCGGCCGCGACGTCGGAATAGGCCGCAAGGTAGCCCTGGACGTCGAAGAAGCCGTTGGGACCACGTCCCTCGTTGTGGCCGAAGGTCTGGTAGTGCTGCAGCGGATCAGCCCCGGCGAAGCCGACGTCGGGATTGGCGAGGAGATAGAACTCCGCATCGAACCCGTTGTGCAGCGGCTTGCCGACCGCATTGAAGGTCGCGCGGCCTTCATCGCGCCCGAACGCCTCGTAATGCGTCAGCGGGTTTGCGCCGGAGATCGCGACGTCGGGATTGGCCGCGAGGTACTGCTCGATGTCGAAGTTCGGCCCCGGATCGCGCCCTTCCTTGTAGCCGACCGTGGCGAAATGCTCGAGCGGGTTGACACCTGCCGCGCGCACGTCGGGATTGGCCGAGAGGTAGCCCTTGGTCGAGAACTCGGCGTTCGGATCGCGCCCTTCGCGGAAGCCGAAGGTGGCGTAGTGGAGGCCGGCATCCATCCCTGAGTCCCACACGTCCAGGTTATTGGCGTAGTAGAAGAGGTCGTTCACCAGCGGGTTCTTGCCCTTCACGTCGATGGTGCCGTCGGTGAACTTGAGGTGCTCGACACCGGTGATCACGTCGTGGCCGTCGGCGCTGTCGATCGTGACGGTCTTGCCTTTGACCTTGACGTGCACGCTCTTGAAACTGACGTTGAACACCGCGGTATCGTCGCCGGCGCCGCCGTCGATCGTGTCGTCGCCGGTTCCGCCGATCACGGTGTCGGCACCGTCGCCGCCGTTCAGGGTGTCGTTGCCGGCGCCGCCGTTGAGGACGTTGGCCAGTGCGTTGCCCAGGAGGACGTCGTTGTGCGCCGTGCCGGTGACGTTCTCGAAGCCGGTGATGGTATCGCCCGGGGCGTTGCCGCCTTGGAAGACACCGGTCGCGAGATTGACCGTCACGGCGGTGGCCGAGCCGGCGAAGCTCACGGTGTCGTTGCCCTCACCGCCGTCGAGCACGTCGACCCTGGCGCTGGCGACGATCGTGTCATTGCCGGCGCCGCCCTGGAGCGTCAATTTCATCGCGCCGGTGACCGCGGAGGCATCGATCGTGTCGTTGCCTCCGAGACCCTTGATGGTCAGCGTGTCGATCGTGTCGGTGCGCGTGATGTTGACCTCACCGGGAAGCCCGGTGATCTTCACCGTGCCGCCGGCGACCGCGTCGATTACGTCGGTGAGCTTGATCTGGTTGGCGGCGTCTGAGCCGCTGACCACCACGGTGTCGATCAGCTGATCGGGCGTCGCCCCACCGAAGGCTGCCGCGAGGTCGATATC
>DATEKY010000887.1:0-5974 GCA_035277225.1 Xanthobacteraceae bacterium | reverse complement strand
ATGCGCTGGTGCTGGCGACCGGTTTCGACGCCATGACCGGGGCGCTGATGAAGATCGACATTCGCGGACGCGGCAGCGCGACGTTGTCACAGGAATGGAAGGGTGGACCGAAAACCTATCTCGGCCTGTGCGTCACGCGCTTCCCCAACCTGTTCACGATCACCGGGCCGGGCAGCCCGTCGGTGCTGACCAACATGCTGCCGACCATCGAGCAGCATGTCGACTGGATCGCCGACACGCTCGCATTCATGCGTGAGCGCGGCCTGGCCGAGATCGAGGCGAGCGAAGACGCGCAGCAGCGCTGGGTCGCGCATGTCGGCGACCTCGCGAGCCAGACGCTGCGCTATACCTGCGGCTCC
This sequence comes from Xanthobacteraceae bacterium, assembly GCA_035277225.1. Lineage (GTDB taxonomy): Bacteria > Pseudomonadota > Alphaproteobacteria > Rhizobiales > Xanthobacteraceae > PALSA-894. The sequence goes on along the minus strand of DATEKY010000887.1, from coordinate 5,615 downwards.
TGGTATCTCGGCGCCAACGTGCCGGGGAAGCCGCGGGTGTTCATGCCCTATATCGGCGGCTTTCCGCGCTATGTGCAGGAATGCCGCGACGTCGCGGCCAACGGCTACACCGGCTTCGCGCTGCGCTAGCGCATGATCCCGAAAAAGCCTGTCCCGCGCTTGAGGCGGGATGGGTACCGGTTTTCGGAAAAGATCATGCGCAAACGAAAGATCAATCGCCCATCTGCCGCGCGAACAGCGCGTGGATGCGCCGCAGCTCCTGCAGCGCCTCGTCGGCCTCGACGATCTGGCGCTCGAAATGCGCGATCTGCTCGACGCACTTCTCGGCGGTCAGCTTCAGCCCGTGCTGGGTCGCGCGGCCTGCCTCGGCCTCGACCATCTCGCTGATCTCGGTCAGCGTGAAGCCGAGCTTCTTGCCCTTCAGGATCAGTGCGAGGCGACGGCGGTCGGCGCGGCTGTAGAACCGGCGCCGGCCGTCGCGACGCGGCGCGAGCAGTCCGCGGCTCTCGTAGAAGCGCAGGGCGCGATGCGTCAGCGCGAACTCGTTCGCGAGCTCATTGATGGTGAACTCGGCCTTGTCGGACTCCGCCGTGGCTTTGTGGGATTCGGATTCGACCCAGAAAATATCATCGGGGCCGGCGGCGAGCGCGTTGGGGGGATTGCACGAATGCACGGGGACAAACCTCATTGCGATTGAAAGGGGGGAGCCGGTCTCGAGCCGGCATTCAGGCCCCTGTCTATTGACGTTGCGGCGGGACGGGAGAAATTTGCTGTTAAATGATAAGTGATGAATCATTAAGTATCGTTATACCGCGACGAGACTTATTCGAACGATCACGCATCAGAAGCCGAGCCTGACAGGTAGCCTGTTGCCACGAGGTCGCCCGCGAGGCGGTCGGCGATCGCCGACGCGTTGATCAACCTGCCGATCTCGCGCCGCGGCGCTGCGCGCCAAGCCGGCTGCAGCGACAGAATCGTCTGCACGCACCGACGTGCTTCCGTAGCGTCACCATCCGCGTGCGCGATCAAGGCACGCGCGAGTTGGCCGTAAACGTAGGTCTCGCTGGTGAGCTGACTCGCATGATAGCGCGCCTCGGCGAGGTCGCCGCGCATGTAGTGTCCGACGAACAGGGCAAAGTGGCTCCACGACGGCAGCACAGCCCCGAACCCGACCACGTCGTACAGGATCGCCATGCCGCGATCGATCTCGCCGCAATAGATCATCCGGCCGCCGTACTCGGTCGGGGTCAGCACGTCATACGGGTTGAGCGCAATCGCCTTCTCGGCGGCGACGATGCCGGCGTCCTTCTCGCCGCGCAGAAACAGCACGATGAACAGGATGTGGTAGGCGCGCGCGCTTTGCGGCTTGAGCTCGATGCCGCGGCGCGCCGCCTTCAGCGCACGGTCGAGCGGCGGAGGGTCGTCGGGCCGCTCGCCAAATCCCACGATGTGCTCGCGCGCGTATAATGCCGCAAGCAAGGTAAAGCCGGTGGCGAAATTCGGATCGATCGCGACGAGCCGCTCCAGCCGGTCGCGCGTGCGCACATGCCCCGCCGGATCGAATGAGCGAAGCACGTCGGCGGTGTCGAGCACGGCCTGATAGCGCGGATCGAGGACCGCGAAGCGCTTCGCGCGATCGTTCGCGAAGGTCACGCCGAAGGGTTGAACCAGCGTGTTGCCGAGCTCGAGCACGATGCGGCGCTCAGCCTCGCCGTCGTCTCCCGAGAGCTTCTCGAACGCGCGCGACCAGATCACGGTCGCGTCCGATTCGTCGGTCAGCTTGAAGCGAAGATCGACGCTGCGATTGCCGCGATACTCCGCCATGCTGTCGAGTCGGTAATCCGCGCGCACAGCCCGTGCGTCGTGGGCAGGCGCAATGATATTGGCGCCGTCGAACAGCACGAACGCCTCGGCGATCTTCGCATCGAGCGATTCCGGCACGACGACCTCCGTGTCCGGCGTGCCGACGATCGCAAGCGGCGCAACGTAGAAGGTGGGCAGGCCGTTGCCGGGCGCGAGCACGATCTCTTCGGCGGATGTCGGCATCGAAACCGCGCCGGCTTCCGTCCGCGACGAGATACGCGGCACGTAGCCGCCGCGCGGCAGGTCGATCACGATCGGATCGTCCGCACCCGGTCCCGCATAGTAGCGTTCGATGGCGCGGCGCAGCCGCGTCGCCTCCACGCGCACGATCGGATCGATCTGCGGATCGAAATTCGCATCGCGGCGGAGCACCTCGACGCCGATGGTGTAGCCCTTGAGCCGCTCGCCGTGGCCGCGCAGCACCGCTTCGACGACGAACGCGAGAAACGCCGCGAGCTGCGGCGAGCTGGCGAACACATCGCTGGCGGTCATGCGCTGGACTTGCGCCCGCACTTCAGCGGCGGGCGGTACGCCGTCCTGGCGCGACGCGGCGGAGGTCATGGCGCGAACGCCTTGTGCTTCGAAGCCGCCTGCATGAGCCAGCGCAAACGCGGCCTCTTCGATCATCCCCACCTAACCGCCAGCAACCTACCGCAACCGGGTTCCTATTCACAGCGCGATTCCAGGAAAAGCGCAGGCCTGACATCTGCAAGGTGCAGAAACTGTTGACAAACTTGGGCCAAATGCCGGCCAAGATAAGATGCGACAGAATGTGCCGGATCTTTGTGCATGGACGATATCGACGTCGTGGTGATCGGAGCGGGCGCAGCCGGCATCGCGGCTGCGCGCGCGTTGAGCGGGCGGCATTCCGTCGTGGTGGTGGAGGCGCGCACGCGCGTGGGCGGACGCGCCTGGACCTACCGCTATGGCAGCATCGGCCTCGATCTCGGCGCCACCTGGCTGCATTCGGCCGACGAGAACGAGTGGGGCGCGCTCGCGCCGTCTCTCGGATTCGCGGTCGATCCGCTGCCGCCGCCATGGGACCGCCCGGCACATCGGGCGAATTTTTCCGCAGACGAGCGTGCCGAGTATCACGCCGCGTGGGACCGCTTCTATGCGCGCATCGACGAGGCGGCCGCGCAAGGAAGCACGCGGTTGATGTCGGATTTCTTCGAGCCGGGCGGCCGCTGGAATGGCCTGCTCGGCGCGATGGTGACCTACATCAATGGCGCGGAGGCGGATGAGCTCGTCCTCGCCGAATACGCGCGCTATCGCGACACCGAGGTCAATCGGCGTATTCCGCGGGGCTACGGCGCGCTGATCGCGGCTTACGCACGGCCGCTCGATATTCGCCTGAGCTGCCCGGCGACGCTGATCGAGCACGCCGGCGCGCGTGTCCGTGTGACCACGCCGCACGGCACGCTGACGGCGCGCGCCGTCATCGTGGCGGTGCCGCCCGGCCTGATGGCGAACGAGACGCTGCGCTTTTCGCCGCCCTTGCCGGAGAAGCTGGAAGCCGCCAACGCGCTGCCGCTCGGGGTCGCCGACAAGATGTTTCTCAGGATCGAGGGCGGGGACGACCTGCCGGCCGAGACGCGGCTCTACGGCGCGATCGACCGCGTCGAAACCGGAAGCTACACGCTGCGTCCGTTCGGCCGCCCGGTGATCGACGGCTATTTCGGCGGCGCCTTCGCGCGCGAACTGGAGAGCCAGGGCGATGGCGCGTTCGCGGCGTTCGCGATCGAGCAGATTTGCGCGGCGCTCGGCAACGACATGCGCAAACGCCTGACGCCGATCGCCGAAAGTGCGTGGGCGCGCGATCCGTGGTCGCTCGGCGCGTATTCGTATGGCTCAAAGGGCGCGCAGGCGGCGCGCGCAAAACTCGCCGCAGCGGTGAGCGGCAAATTGTTCTTTGCCGGCGAGCATTGCTCGGATGTGGATTTCTCCACCGCGCATGGCGCGTACCGGACCGGCGTGAAGGCCGCCGAAGACGCGATCAAGGCGCTGGAACGGCGAGTTCCGGCAGATTGAAATGCCGCCGCGCCAGCGTGCAGGAATCATCACCCGGCTCGCAGGCGCGGCACACCTGCGGCCGTACCGCATAGACGCTGCACGCGGTCGCGACGCCGACCTCGCCGGCGAGCGCCGCGCAACGGTCGCCGTCGCAGCGCATCGTCCCGCGGGCGTCATCGACAAAGGAGCGCGGGATCGCCTCGATTTCCGCCTCGGTCTCGAGCCCGAAGCGCGGCCAATCGGCTGAATAGGTGCAGCAGGCGCCGCAGGACTGGCAGGGCGTCTCGTCGGATGCGGACATCATGTCTCGTCGCGTTCTTCCCGCATCGGCACCCCGCCGGCGATGCTTGGCGCGCGTGCCTTACCGCATCGCGGCGGCAAAGGCGAATGTGGTGTCGTGGCAGCGACGTGTCCGCGCCTCATTTCCGCCGCCTGCGCAACCCGTCGATCGACAGACGGCCGCTCCCGGTGACGAACAGCAGCACCAGGCCGCCGATGATCGTGAGGTTCTTGGCAAAATGGCTTTGCTGCATCCGCCGCGCCGCCGCGTCGGTGAACTCCCAATAGCGATGGCCGATCAATGTCGCCACGATGGTGAAGGCGATGATCAGCAGTGCGCCGTAGCGCGTCGCAGCACCGAGGACGAGCGCAAGCCCGCCGAAGAATTCAACCGGCGCGCCGATCCAGCCCAAGATCGTCGCGTAGGGCACACGCCGGTTGACCAAGCTCGCGATGAATGCGTCCATCCCGGTGAGCTTGCGCCAGCCGCCCTCGACGAAGATCCAGCCCAGCAGCACGCGGCCGACCAGCAGTCCGATGTCCTGCCATAAGGTGAACTTTTGCGCGCCGGCGGCCTTCATGCGCCGACACCTGTCTGACGATTTCGTCGGCCGCACAAGGCCTCGTCATGGCAGGCATCGAACATTTTCCTGTTACGTGCGGGAACGAGCCGCCCCGCTCAGTCGATCGCCAGCCCGACGGTGTGCACCACCTTGGCCCACTTCTCGGTCTCGTCGGCGACCAGCTTGCCGAATCCGTCCGGCGTCAGCACGAGCGGCTCGCCGCCGAATTCCGCGATGCGCTTTTGCATCTTCGGATCGGCGAGCGCGGCATTGACCGCCTTGTTCAGGATCGCGACCACGTCCGCCGGCGTGCCGCGCGGCGCCGAGACGCCGTAATAGAGGGTCACGTCGTAACCCGCGATCGTCTCGCCGATCGACGGCACGTCGGGAAACACGAACGAGCGCTTGGCCGAGGTGACGCCGAGCGCCTTCAGCTTGCCGGTCTTCACGAACTCGACCGAGCCCGGCAGGTTGTCGAAGAACACCTGGGTCTTGCCGGTCATCAGGTCGGGATAGGCCGGACCCGCGCCGCGATAGGGCACGTGCTGCATCTGCACGCCGGTCATCATCTTGAACAGTTCGCCCGACATGTGCGGCGAGGTGCCGGCGCCGGGCGAGGCCATGTTGATCGTGCCCGGATTGGCCTTGGCGTAGGCGACGAACTCGGCGACGGTCTTCACCGGGAGCGACGGCGGCACCACCATGATGTTGATCAAGGTCATGATGCCGGCGACCGGAGCGGTGTCGCGCATGAAATCGAACGGCAGTTTCCTGAACACCGACTGGCTGATCGCGTTGTTCGGCCCGACGAACATCACGGTGTAGCCGTCCGGGGCTGAATTGATCACCGATTGCGCGCCGACATTGCCGCTCGCGCCGGTGCGGTTTTCGACGACG
>DATEKY010000886.1:0-11051 GCA_035277225.1 Xanthobacteraceae bacterium | reverse complement strand
AGGATCTTGTCGGCTTCCGCGACGTTCGGATCGGCAAGCTGCGCGAGGGTGAACGAGGTTTGCATCTAGATGCCTGCGACCATGCGGCCCGGCCCGAGCACGCTCTTCGGATCGAAGCTCTCCTTCACGCGCCGGGTCAAGGCGGCAAGCCCTTGGGTCTGCGGCTCGAACACCGCCACGGATGCGCGCAGGCCGGCCGGCGCACGGATCAGCGTCGCATGACCGTTGCCGGCGAGCGCGCTTCGCACGCGCGCCGCGCCGCCGTCGTGCAGCGAGCCCAACGCGAGCCAGATCAGCCCGCCGGCCCAGTCGTAGAAGTACTCGCCCTCCCCGATCGCGGCCGCGATCTCGTACCCGCGCGAGGGCGCCGTCGAGATGCGCCAGACCACCCGGTCATCGCCCGCAAACGGCGTCACGTCGCGCACCGACCGCCAGAACGGACGCGACGTCGCCTCGTCGAGCGTCGCGAGCGCGCCGAAAGCTTTCAGCAGCGCCTCGAGCGAATGCATCCGGTGCGTCACCGAGGGCGCCACGCCTTCGACCCGCAGCGCCGTGACCGCGCGGTCCGCGCCTGTGACGCGCCGCGCGACCGGTGCCGACAGGTGCGCGGCCCCCGAGACATCGTTCGGCGAGTTCATCGCGGCGCTCATCGCCTGCGTGGCCTTCGCGTCGTCGAGCCCGAGCACCAGCAGCGTCGCTTCCGTCTCGGCGCGGGGCAGCACCTTCACCGTCACATCCGTCATCGTGGCGAGCGTGCCCCATGAGCCGGCCATCAGCTTGCACAGGTCGTAGCCGGTGACGTTCTTCACCACGCGTCCGCCGGACTTGAAGGTTTCGGCCCGGCCGGAGACCGCCGCAAAGCCGAGAAAATGATCGCGCGCCGCGCCCGCCTTGATCCGCCGCGGGCCGGACAGATTGGCGGCGAGCGTCCCGCCGATGGTCCCGCCCCCGCCCGGCGCTCCGAACAGCGGCCCGTAATCGATCGGCTCGAATGCCAGTTCCTGGTTGTTCGCCGCGAGCAGCGTCTCGATCTCGGCAAGCGGGGTACCGGCCTTGGCGGAGAGCACCAGTTCCTGCGGCTCATACAGCGTCACGCCGGAGAGGCCCGACAGATCGAGGCTCAGATCCCATTGCGCCGCGCGACCGATGCCCCGCTTCGAGCCCTTGCCGACAATCTCCAAGGTCTTGGCCTCGGCCAGCGCCCACTGCACGGCGGCTTCGACGTCGGCTGCGTCGCGCGGATTGAGGATGTCGGTCACGGGACTTCAGAACCGCGGAATGTCCGGAAACGCCACGCGTCCGGCGTGCACATGCATGCGGCCGAGCTCGGCGCAGCGGTGCAGGGTCGGGAACACCTTTCCGGGATTGAGCAGGCCTTTCGCGTCGAAGGCGCATTTCAGCCGCTGCTGCTGGTCGAGGTCGATTTCGGAGAACATCGCCGGCATCAGGTCGCGCTTCTCGACGCCGACGCCATGCTCGCCGGTGAGCACCCCGCCGACCTCGACGCACAGCTTCAGGATCTCGGCACCGAACTCCTCGGTGCGCTCCGGCTCGCCCGGCTTGTTGGCGTCGTAAAGAATGAGCGGGTGCAGATTGCCGTCGCCGGCATGGAACACGTTGGCGACGCGCAGCCCGTAATGCTCGGACAGCTCGCGCGTGCGCTTGAGCACCAGCGGCAGCTTCGCGCGCGGGATCGTACCGTCCATGCAGTAGTAATCCGGCGAGATGCGCCCGACCGCCGGGAACGCGGCCTTGCGGCCGGCCCAGAACAACAGCCGCTCGTCCTCGGACGTCGACACGCGGCATTCGGTCGAGCCGCACTCGCGCGCGATCGCTTCCACCCGGGCGAGCAGATGGTCGACCTCGGCGGCGGGGCCGTCGAGCTCGACGATCAGCAGCGCCTCGACGTCGAGCGGATAGCCGGCATGGACGAACTCCTCGACCGCGTGGATCGCCGGCCTGTCCATCATCTCCATGCCGCCCGGAATGATGCCGGCGCCGATGATCTTGCCGACGCATTCGCCGGCCGCTTCCGACGACATGAAGCCGACCAGGACCGCGCGCGCAGTCTCGGGCTTCTTCAGGATGCGTACGGTCACTTCCGTCACGACGCCGAGCAGACCTTCCGAACCGGTGATGATGCCGAGCAGGTCGTAGCCTTCCGCGTCGAGATGCTTGCCGCCGATACGCAGCACCTCGCCGGTGATCAGCACGATCTCGCAGCCGAGCACGTTGTTGGTGGTCATGCCGTATTTCAGGCAATGCACGCCGCCGGAATTCTCCGCGATGTTGCCGCCGATGCTGCAGGCGATCTGCGAGGACGGATCGGGGGCGTAGTAGAAGCCCTCGTGCGCCACCGCCTGCGAGATCGCGAGGTTGGTGACGCCGGGCTCGACCACCGCCACGCGGTTGCCGAAATCGATCTCGCGCACACGGTTGAACTTGCCCATCCCGAGCAGCACGCCGTCGGCGAGCGGCAGCGCGCCGCCGGAGAGCGAGGTTCCCGCCCCGCGCGGAACCACGCGGATGCCGTTCGCGTGGCAATAGGCGAGCACCTGGCTCACCTGATCGGTGGTCTCGGGCAGCACCACCACGAACGGAAGCTGGCGATAGGCGGTGAGACCGTCCGACTCGTAGGGGCGCATCTCGCGCTCATGCGCGATCACGCCCTCACCCGGCACGATTGCCTGCAGCGCCGCGACGATCTCGGCACGCCGCGCCAGCACGGCCTGGTCGAGTTCGGGCATCTTCACGGACATCGGGTACTCTCGCGCTCTCTCGGCCGGGTCTCGAGGACCGTTATAGCGCGTGCCGCGCCGGGCGACAGGGCCCGCTACGGCTGAAGCGCCTCGATATAGCGGTCTTGCAGGTGGTCGCGGATCTCCGGTGGAAGCAGTCTCAGCCAGTCGGCCAACGGGCCGTGACCGCGCGGCGGCAGATTGACGAAGAACGCGTCGATGAGTTGCTGAGGCGTCTTCGCGCCGCTGGCGAAGAGCTTGCGGAAGAAATCGAACACATCCCCACCGCGCAGGAGGCTTTGGATCTTGGCCATCACGGCGTCCGAGAACAGCGGATCGTCGGTGAGGCCGTCCGACACCTGTCGCTCTCCGAACTTGCCGTTGCTGTCACATACGAGCACGCGGCCCACATGGCTGTAGCCGAGGAACATCGGTACGCGCGCGACCACGTCGCGGCCATGCACCAGCCGGTAGGTGACTGCGCCGAGGCGGCGGTCGCCGCCGACCGGCAGCGCATTGTAGGCGTCGCGGAATCGCGCGTCGCCGACCCGCGGGGTGCCGAAGCCGTAGACCGCCATCGGCGGAAAGTTCAGCCGCTCGACCGCGTGCTGCGCCGCCAGGATGGCGAGCCCCGCCCCGAGGCTGTGGCCGGCGATGAACAGCGGCTTGCCGCTCCCCCGGCTCATCTCGACCGCGGCGGTGACGCCCGCGGCGACTTCGGGCGCGCCGAACGCGGCCTGAAAACCGCGATGCGCGTGGGTCGCGGGATCGAGCAGGAAGCCGGCGTCGGTTGCGACCGTCCGCCAGACCGCCGGATCGGTCCCCGCGAAGGCGAGCATGATCGCCTTGCCGTGTTCGCCCATCACGCCGGTGGTGTCGTAAGTCGTGCCGAGTTCGGTCAGGCGCGCCCTGATCGGAATCACCGGGCGCGCGAAGCCCCATCTCCGGCGGATGAGATCGATCTTCTCTGCCGTCGCATTCGCACCGCTGGTGTCGACCTCGTAGGCGAGCTGCGCGAACCACATCATGGCGAGCGCATTGCCACGGCTGTAGTCACTTGTGGCGTTGAACGCCGCGAAGGCCGCGACGCCGCGGTCGTAGACGTCTTCGGGAAACTGGACGAAATCGCTCATGGGACGCCCCCCTGCAACTGGAAGATGCTATGGCAGGGCACCGCCGCGAAACCAGCCGGCGTGGCTGCGTGCACGCAAATTTGCACGCCTGCCGGTATCCTGTTGCATCACTACATCGCACGTGCAGGATAAGCAGTTGAGAGCCGTCCAATCCAAGGATTCCCGGAAATGCAAAAACTCGCTTTGGCCGTCGTCGCAATCATCGCATCCGCCGCTGGCGCCTCGGCGCAGGACCTCGCCGCGGGAGAAAACTCGTTCAAGAAGTGCCTGCCCTGCCATGCGGTCGGCGAGGACGCCAAGAACAAGGTCGGTCCGCTGCTGAACGGACTCGAAGGGCGCAAGTCCGGCAGCATCGAGGGCTATAACTACACCGAGGCAAACAAGAATTCCGGCATCACCTGGAACGAGGCGACGTTCAAGGAATACATCGCGGACCCGCGCGCCAAGATCAAGGGCACCAAGATGGTATTCGCCGGGATCAAGAACGAGAACGAGGCTGCGAGCCTGTGGGCCTACCTCAAGCAGTTCGACGCGGCCGGCAAGAAGAAGTGAGCTGACGGTTTGACCTGGCTCAATGCCGGGGCCGGTGGCATTCCCCAAGGTGGATGCATAGGTGGAGGTAAGCTCCACCGTCCAACGACCGGATGCCGCCATGATCAAGGACCTCGCCGTCAACCTGTCGGTCGGCACCGGCCGGGACGCGGCCGGTCCTTATGCGATCTCGGTCGCCGAGGCATTCGGCGCGCATGTCGCCGGCATTGCGTTCAGCTACGAGCCGGTCATTCCGGCGACCCTGATGGGGACGGTCCCGGTATCCTTCGTCGAGTCGCAGCGCGAGGAAAACGACAAGGCGGCGAATGACGCGTGCGCCAAATTCGATGAAGCCGCCCGCCGCGCCGGCGTGTCGTGGGAATCGCGCGCGCTGAGCGCGAGCCTCGCCGGGTCGGCGGACCGCTTCGCGACGATCGCGCGGCGCTTCGACCTTGCGGTTGTTGGTCAGGTCGCGCCGGACAGAGCCGACCCCGGGGAGCTGATCGTCGAGAACGCGCTGTTCTCGTCCGGCCGGCCGGTGCTGGTCGTGCCCTATATCCAGAAGGCGGGGCTGACGCTCGACCGCGTGATGGTGTGCTGGGACGCGAGCCGCAACGCGGCGCGCGCGATCGCCGACGCGATGCCGTTCCTCAAGCGCGCCAAGGCCGTCGACGTGGTGATCGTTGCAAGCGAGCGGATCAAGAGCGATGAAATTCCGGGCGCGGACATCGGACAGCATCTCGCGCGCCATGACCTGAAGGTCGAGGTCAGGCGCATCGTTTCGCCCGACACCGACGTGGCGAGCACGATTCTGTCGCACGCGGCGGATACGAGCGCGGACTTCATCGTGATGGGCGGCTACGGCCACTCGCGCCTGCGCGAGTTCATTCTCGGCGGGGCGACGCGCGGCATGCTCGCGGCGATGACGCTGCCGACCTTGATGTCGCATTGACGTTTCAACCGGCGCCGGGGAACTCTCGGCCATGGCCGACCTCGCCGCGCTGACGCATCACGACGTGCTGGTGGACGGCACGCGCGTGCTGACGCGGGCCCTGCGCCCGGAGGACGCCGCGCTCTATCCGGACTTCGCCGCGCACGTCACGCTCGAGGATGCGCGGCTGCGCTTCTTCTCGGCGATCAGCGAATTGTCGGACGAACGCATCGCCGAGCTTACGCATCTCGATTACGAGCGCGCGATGGCCTTCATCGCGATCGATGAAGCGAACGGCAAGATGCTCGGCGTGGTCCGCCTGCATCTCGACCCCGACCGCAAAGGCGGCGAATACGCCGTGATCGTGCGCTCGGCGCTCAAGGGCCGCGGTCTCGGCTGGCTGCTGATGCAGCGCATGATCGCATACGCGCGGATGATCGGCCTGCAGCGCGTGCACGGCGAGGTGCTGGCCGAGAACACCACGATGCTGCAGATGTGCGAGCATCTCGGCTTCCACATCGGCGAGGATCCGCACGCAAAGGACATAAAGACGGTGACGCTGGATCTGTCAGCCAGCCCGGCATGATCAATAATGCGGCGGCGGCGGGTCGGGGGTGTCCGGCGCCGGGACATTGTCTTCCACGCGCCGCAGCCGGTCCGCCATCCGTTCGAGCTGCTTGACCAACGCGTCGATCTGCTTCCACTGCTCGGTGACCAGCGCATTCAGGTCCTCGATGACCCGGTCCTGGTGGGCGACACGCACCTCCAGCGCCACGATACGTGCGGCCGTGTCAGCTTCATTCATGACCTGCTCCGCCTCGTTCCAGTGACGATTTGGACCGAGGGGCTACACCAAACGCGTGTCCCGGTCATGAGGCTTGCGGCGCGGCGCCGGCTAGAAGAACGCCATAATCCCGGCAAGCACGCGATAAAGCGCCGGCGCCGGATCATTCAGCCGCCAGTAGGCGCCGTAGACGCGCGCGCTGCGGCCGGCACAGGTCCTCGCCGCGCCGGACTTCCAGTGCATCCACGAGTCGCGCCACACCACGGGGGCGGCAGCCATGCTCGTGCGCTCGGTGTCCATTCCGGTCTCGTGGCGGTATGCGGCGTGCGGAATGTTCACGCCGTTGAGCGTTGCCACTTCCTCCTGCCAGTCGATACGACCGACCGTCGGCTCGATCATCAGGAAATCGCCGCTGCGCGCGTCGCGCTTGAACTCCATGCTGCCCATGCCCTCGAAGGACATTTTCGCAAAGAATGCCTCGGTGAGCTGATGCAGGGTGGCGTGCACCTCGGGCGCAGCCGTGCAGCTTGCGGTCACGCCGACGCCGGGCGGCCAGATCGACAGCTTGCGGCCGCTGAACGACGCGATGGTGCCGCCGGCCGCGCGGTATTGCAGGCAGAAATAGATGTCGCTGTCCGGGCCCTCGATCCACTCCTGCACCACCACACCCGGCACCGCGACGAGCACGCGACCGCATATTTCGCGCGCCTCCGCGGCCGAGGCCACGCGGTAACCGCGCTCAAACTTGCTTTCGAAATATCGGGCGGTCTTGATCGTCGGCTTGATGATGCACGGGAAGCGCAGCTCGTCGAGCGTGCCAAGATCGTTAGCGTTGTTGATCGTCACCGAGCGCGGCACCGGAAACCCGTGCTGCTCGGCGAGTTGCTGGAAGCTCGCCTTGTGCATCAGCGCGACGAGGCGGTCATACGGCGGCAGGCGTATGCGATAGCTTTCCGCAAGCTCCGCGCGATATTGCGAAACCGTCAGCGCGGTCTCGTCGCTGGTGAGAAACAGCACCGGCGCTTGCTCGAAGCATCGACGCAGCGCGAGCAGGTCCTCGATCAGCGCGCGCCCGGTCAGCGCCCGCACCACGACTTTGTAGGCCTGACGCGAATGCATCGCCGGCGCTGCCGCATTGGTGTCGAGCAACACGACCGGAATGCCGGCCGCGTGGAGACTGCGCAGCACGCCAAGTCCGCAGGCGCCGGCGGCGCCGACGATCACCGCCGGCGGCCGGCCAAACCGGACCTTCCTCAAGGCGGCGAAACGGTCGATCCGCTCCGCGCCCGAAGACGCATCCACCGGCGCGACGGCTGGCGGATAGGGTCGCATCAGGCGGCGGCTCCATTGGCGACATGCCGGCTGATCCGGCGCGACGCATAGCGCGCGCCGAGCAGGAAGCGCATCACCGGCCCGAACGTGTTGGCGGCCGCGACCCCGACGAAGTGCAGACCGGGCACCGAGGATTCGAAGTCGGGCGAGAGCGCCGGCGCGTCTTCGAGCGTGCGCACCTGTGCGCGCAGACCGGCTTCGAGGAACGCCAGTGCGCGCAGGTCGACCCGAAAGCCGGTTGCCGCGATGACGTGGTCGGCCGACAACTGCTGGTCGCCGCCCGGTCCGCTGACGCAGAGATGCACTTTCCCGTCGCGGACCTGCGCAGAGCGCAGCGTATGACCGAGGAACAGCGGCGCGCGCTCCACCCGCTCGCGCACCGGCCAGGCGCCGGCGGGCCCGAGCCATGAGCGCACGATGCGCGTGCGCATCTCGTCCGGCAGGCGGCGGAACAGCATCGGGGCGTTCTCGTAGAAGCGGTTCGGCCAGCCGCCGCCGAGGCCGGACATCGGATACCAGCGCTTCCACGCCGGGCGGTGGGCCGGCGTATTCCAGCGTAGCGCGGTGCGGCGCGCGACGAGGTGCGCATTGGCGCCGGCCTCGTCCAGTGCCGCCACGAGGTCGATCGCCGAGGCGCCGCCCCCGACCACGATCACGTCACGGCCGGCGAAGCGCGAAAGATCGTGATGGTCCGCGCTGTGCGAGAGATACTCGGCCGGGAGCGCCTTCAGCGCGTCCGGCACGAAACGGAAATGTCCGGCGCCGACCGCAACCACCACCTTCTGTGCGGTCAGCGTCTCGCCGTTGTCGAGACCGAGGCGGAAGGTTTCGCCCGTCCGCTCGAGCCCGACGACGGCTTCATCCTCGAGCAGCGGAGCGAAGCGCTGCTGGAACGCGAGCCCGTAAGCGCAGAACGTATCGAGCGGGACCGGATGATTGTAGTCGGCATAGCCGAGGCCCTTGTCGGCGCAGAACCGCTCGAGCGTGAAGCTGCCGTCCGGATCATAGAGGTTCGACGCGAAACCCTCGGACTTCAGAAACATGCCTTTCGGCATCTGCGCGCGCCAGCTGTACAGCGGCGTGCCGAAGATGCGGAAGTCGATCCCGCGTCCGCGCAAATGCGCGGCGAGCGAGAGGCCGTACGGCCCTGCTCCGATGATGGCGACCTGCGTTGACGCACTCATGACTGCACTACTCCATTCCCAAAACGAGACCGCCCGGCGCCCCATTCCGGAACACCGCCGCGTGACGAAGAGTCACAGTGCAAGAAGGAAACCGGCGCAGAACGAGCCGCCGATGGTTAATAGCGGCGCGGATTACGCGCTGCGCTCGCGCGCCGGGAGCGCGGTCTGCACGACGAGCCCGCGGGCATGCGCGTCGACCACGCCGACCGCGCGCAACGCGAACAGCGTCAGGGTCTGCACCGCGTCGCGCATCGCTCCGGCATCGTCGGCCGGAGCGGCGAGCGGGCCGATCAGCCCCTCGCACAGCGCACCGATCAGCGCGGGCGCCGCGATCTTCAAGTCCTGCTCGGGGAGGCTGCCGCGCGTCATCGCGGCGGCAAGCCGCGTCTCCAGCTCGCGCGCGATCGCCTCGCGATAGGCCCGCCGCGCATGATGGGTCTCGGCATCGACCGGCTCGGCGATCAGCGCGAAGGCGAGCTTGCGGCTTTCCAGCGCGCGCGCCGCGAATGTCGTCAGCGCCGCGGCCAGCGCGGAGAGCGGGCCCGGCGCGGCGTCGGCCGCGCGGCGCATCGCGCCAAGCTCGCGTTCGGAGACCGACGCGACGAGCGCCGCCACCAGATCGGTCTTGGACGGGAAGTAGCGATAGACCGTTCCGGCCGCGATGCCGGCGCGCTCGGCGACCGGCGCGATCTGCACCGCGTTGATACCGGCCTCGGCGGCAAGCGCCGCCGCCGCCGCCAGAATGGCATCGTGGCGCGCGGCAAGCCGGCGAACGACATTCTCGGTGCGGCGATAGGCCATGCGCGACTCACCTTTGAAGAAGTGAGCCAGCGTTCAGCGTAACACGCAAGAGTTTCAGCTATCGCGCGCCGCCAGCGCCTTGGCGCGAATCGCGTCGATCGTCGTCGCCGGGCTGATCGCCTGCGGATCGACCTTCAGGTGCAGGATCGCCGGCTTGCCGGACGCCTGCGCGGCCTTGAAGGCGGCGGCGAAGTCCTCGGTTTTCTCGATCGTCGCGCCGAAGCCGCCGAAGGCTACCGCATAGGCGGCGAAGTCCGGGTTGCGCAGGAACGTGCCGACCACGCGACTAGGGAATTCGCGCTCCTGATGTGCGCGGATCGTGCCGTACATGCCGTTGTCCATCAGCAGCACGATGATCGGCAGGTCGTACTGGACCGCGGTCGCGAACTCCTGCCCGTTCATCAGGAAATCGCCGTCGCCCGCGACGCACACGACGGTGCGCTCGGGATAGAGACGCTTGGCGCCGACCGCGGCCGGCAGGCCGTAACCCATCGAGCCGGAGGTCGGTCCCAGCAACGTGGCGAATTTGCTGAAGCGATAGAAGCGGTGCATCCAGGTCGAGAAGTTGCCGGCGCCGTTGGTGATGATGCTGTCGGCCGGTAACTGCCCCCGCAGCCACACCATGATCTCGCCGAAGTTCACCGGCCCCGGCACCTTGGTCGGCTGCTCGGTCCAGGCCAGGTAATCGTCGTGCGCCGCCTTGGTCTCTGCGCGCCAGCGAATGTCGTTCGGCGGCTGCAGGCCTTCGAGCGCGGCCGCAAACGCGGTCGGCGCCGCGTTGATGCCGAGGTCGGGCCGGTAGACGTGGCCGAGCTCGTCCGGGTCCGGATAGACGTGGATAAACTTCGTCTTCGGGTTAGGAATGTCGAGAAGCGTGTAGCCCTGGCTCGGCATCTCGCCGAACCGGCCGCCGACCAGCAGCACGAGATCGGCCGCCTTAACGCGCGCCGCGACTTTCGGGTTGACGCCGGTGCCGAGATCGCCGGCGTAGCAGCGATGCGCCTGCGGGAAGAGATGCAGGCGGCGGAACGAGGTCATCACCGGAATGTCGAAGCGCTCGGCAAAGCGCAGCGTCGCCGCACACGCTTGCTCCGACCAGCGGCTGCCGCCCAGAACCATCAACGGCCGCTCAGCCGCCCATAACATCTTCTGCAGATGCGACATATCGGTGAGGCCGGGCCAGGTCTCGATCATGTCGGCGGCGAGTGCATCGGCGACCGAAACGCGCTCCATCAGCATGTCTTCGGGCAGCGCGATCACCACCGGGCCGGGACGGCCGTTCATCGCAATGTGAAAGGCACGCGACACGACTTCCGGGATGCGCGCCGGATCGTCGATCTCGGTGGCCCATTTCACCATGGTGCCGAACACCGCGCGGTAGTCGAGTTCCTGGAAGGCTTCACGATCGCGCATCTCGCGCCCGACCTGCCCGACGAACATGATCAGGGGCGTCGAATCCTGTTTCGCGATGTGCAGGCCGGGCGAGCCGTTGGTGGCGCCGGGCCCGCGCGTCACGAAGGCGATGCCGGGGCGGCCGGTGAGCTTGCCGTGCGCCTCGGCCATCATCACGGCGCCGCCTTCCTGGCGGCAGACGGTCACGGCGATGTCGCGGTCATG
>DATEKY010000885.1:0-8196 GCA_035277225.1 Xanthobacteraceae bacterium | reverse complement strand
CAACCCGACCGTGCCGACCGCGCACCAGAGCACGAACACCTGATGCGCGAGCACCCACGTCAACGCGCTGTCGTACCAGCCGATCAGCCGATCGAAACCGCGCTCGGCAGCAAGATCGGCGCGGTTGCGACCGCGCGCCTCGCGCTCCTCACGGCTCTTGAACATTCTCGAGCACAGCATCGGCACCAGCGTCAGGGATACGAACGCCGACAGCAGGATGGAGATGCTCAGCGTGATGGCGAACTCGCGGAACAGCCGCCCGACCACCTCGCGCATGAACAGCAGCGGGATCAGCACTGCCAGCAGCGAGACGGTCAGTGACATGATGGTGAAGCCGATCTCCCCGGCGCCCTTGAGCGCGGCCTGGAAAGGTCTTTCGCCCTTCTCCACGTAGCGCGAGATGTTCTCGATCATGACGATGGCGTCATCGACCACGAACCCGGAGGCGATGGTGAGCGCCATCAGTGACAGGTTGTCGAGGCTGAAGCCGAGCAGGTACATGATCGCGAAGGTCCCCACCAGTGACAGGGGGACCGACACGCCCGGGATCACGGTGGCCGGCAGATTGCGCAGGAACAGAAAGATCACCAGCACCACCAGCGCGATGGTGAGCGCGAGCGTGAATTCCACGTCGGCGACCGAGGCGCGGATGGTCTGGGTGCGGTCCACGATGGTGTCGATCTTCATCCCCGGCGGGATCAGCGTGGCGAGGCGCGGCATTGCGGCCTTCACGTCCTCCACCGTCTGGATCACGTTCGCGCCCGGCTGCTTGAACACCAGCAGGATCACGGCGTTGCGCACGCCGCTCTTGTCGCCCTGCAGTGCCGCGATGTTCTGGTCCTGCGGGCCCGGCACGGCGTGGCCGACGTCGCGCACGCGGATCGGCGCGCCGTTGCGGTAGGCGAGGATCACGTCGTCGTATTGCTCGGCCTTGGTCGCCTGGTCGTTCGCCTGGATGGTGAAGCTTTGCTGCGCGGTGTTGATCGAGCCCTTCGCCGCGTTGGTGGTGGCGTTGGTGAGCACGCCGCGCACGTCTTCCAGCGTGAGGCCGCGCGTCTGCAGCTTGGCCGGATCGACCTGTACGCGGATCGCGGGCTTCTGCTCGCCGCCGATGATCACCTGCGCCACGCCGGTGATCTGCGAGATCTGCTGCGCCACCACGTTGTCGGCGATGTCGTCGACCGTGGTGAGCGGCTGGCTGTCCGAGTGCGCGGCGAGCACCAGGATCGGCGAGTCCGCCGGGTTCACCTTGCGATAGGTCGGCGGCGTGCTCAGCGTCTGCGGCAATTGCCGTCCCGCCGCGGTGATCGCGGCCTGCACGTCCTGCGCGGCGGCATCGACGTTGCGCGTCAGTTCGAACTGCAAGGTGATCGAGGTCGAGCCGAGCGTGCTCACCGACGTCATCTGGGTGATGCCAGCGATCTGCCCGAACTGCCGCTCGAGCGGAGCCGCAACGGTCGCCGCCATCGTGTCGGGGCTCGCGCCGGGAAGCTGCGCCGAGATCGAGATGGTCGGGAAGTCGACCTGCGGCAGCGGCGCGATCGGCAGCAGCGGGAACGTCACGATGCCGATCAGTGCGAGCGCGGCGGAGAGCAGCGCGGTCGCGATGGGCCGCCGGATGAACGGTTCGGAGATGCTCATGAGGCATCGTCCGCCGCGCCGGCATTCGCGGTTCCGGACTTTGCCGCCTCGGTCTTGGCATCGACGCGCGTGCCGGCCTGCAGGCGATACTGCCCGCGCACCACCACGTTCTCGCCCGGATTGAGCCCGCGGCTGACGATCACGGTGTCGCCGTCCACGGTCTGCGCATCGACGTTGCGCTGCTCGGCGGTGTTGTCGGGCTTGATCACCCAGGCGTAGAGACCGTTCGGGCCGCGCTGCAGCGCCGGGGGCGGGATGGTCACGACGTGCTGGCGCGCGTCGATCTGCGCGCGGATGCGCACGAACTCGCCCGGCCACAGTCGCGAGTCGTCGTTCGCGAAACGCGCCTTCAGGCGGATCGTGCTGGTCTGCTGGTCGATCTGGTTATCGATCAGCAGCAACTCGCCGGTGGCGAGCTGCTTCGCGCCGTCCTGGTCGTAGGCGAGCACATTGACCGGCCCGCGCAGCATCGCCTCGCGGACGTCGGCGAGGTTCTTCTGCGGCAGGGTGAAGATCACCATCGAGGGCATGATCTGGGTCAGCACGGTGAGCGGATTGGCATCGGTCGGGTGCACGATGTTGCCGGCATCGACCTGGCGGAAGCCGACGCGGCCGTCGAACGGCGCCGTGATGGTGGCGTAGGAGAGCTGCGTCTGCGCGTTGTCGATCGCGCCTTGATCGGCATCGATCGTCGCCTTGAGCTGGTCGACCTTGGCCTGCTGCTGGTCGAGGCTTTGCTGGGTGGCGAAGTCCTTCTTGGCCAGCTCGGCGAAGCGCGCGAGATCCTTCTGCGCCGAGATCAGGAGCGCCTGGTCCTGCGCCTTCTTGGCCTGCGCCTGCGTCAAGGTCGCCTGCAGCGGGCGCGGATCGATCACCGCGAGCGTGTCGCCCTGCTTCACCTCCTGGCCTTCGGTGAAGTTGACCGACTGCAAGGTGCCGGTGATCTGGCTGCGGATCGTCACCGTGTTGGCGGCCGAGACAGTGCCGAGCGCATCGAGATAGATCGGCACGTCGCGCGCCGCGGCGGTCGCGATCGTGACGGGAACGGCGGGAGCCACGCGCGCAGTTTGCTGCGGGGCAGGGCGCGTGTGCCAGTAGTAATACGCGCCGCCGCCTGCGAGTGCGGCGAGCATTATCAGCGACGCGGCCAGAGCGCGCCGCGACTTTCTCTTCGGCTTACGCGGATGCTCAACAAGCTGCATGGTTCACCCGAGCCTTCAATGCCCAACTTGGGGTGATGTTGCAGTGCGGGGAATATCGGGATGATGGCGAGTGGGTTAAATCGCCGTAATGCCGATGACGAGAGCGTGAGGGAGCGGATAGCAATGCACATCGGCGTCGGGCAAGCGGCGCTGCCGCACCGGTCCTGCGTGACCGCCGGATGCGGCCTGTGCTAGCTATGCGACAGGCGCGGGGGGCGTCATCATGACTTGCACGATCGGGCGTTCGAAAGTGCGCGGTGGCATCCGTGCGGCGCTGCTCGCCGGCACCGCGCTCGCCGCGCTGCCGGCCGGCGCGCAGGATGCGACCTGGCTCGCCAGTCCACCCGGTAGCAGTTTCAACAGCGCCGCCAACTGGAATCCGGCGAGTGTGCCGACGGGCACCGCCTTTTTCGGTGCCTCGAACACCACGGCAATCGACATCGGCGGCGCGACGATCGGGGGCCTCACCTTCAATCCGGGCGCGTCCGACTACCAGTTCCAAAATGGCGGCAACCTGACGTTCAACGGCGCAGGGATCTCGGTGCTGGGCGGCAGCGCCAGCATCCGCACGATCTCCCTTATGTCCTTCCGCAACACCAGCACGGCCGGCAGCGCCAACATCACGGCCCAGTCCGGGGTCGCGTTCTTCGACAAGAGCACGGCCGGAAGCGCGCACATCGACGTGCAGGGCGTCATCAACCAGGTCGTCACGCTGACCTTCCGCGACAACAGCTCGGCCACGAATGCCACCATCAACAACGGGTTCTTCACCGAATTCGTCGGCTTCAGCACGGCCGCCAACGCCACGATCAACAACACCGGCACGCTCACGTTTCGCGGCAGCGGAAACGCCGGCAACGCCAGCATCAACAACAATCACCTAGTCAATTTTGAGAACACCAGCTCGGCCGGAAACGCCACCATCCTGACCGATGCGAGCCAGTCGCCGATTGCCTCGGTGAACTTCCGCGACCAATCGAGCGGCGGCGCCGCGCGGTTCATTCTCAAGAACGGCGGCAAGCTCGACATCTCGCAGCTTGCCACCACTGGTACGACCGCCGGCTCGATCGAGGGCGATGGCCGGGTCGAGCTCGGCACCAAGAAGCTGGTCGTCGGCGGCAACAACCTGTCGACCACGTTCTCCGGAGCGATCAGCGACTCCGCGTTCACGCCGAGCGGCATCGTCAAGAGCGGCTTTGGCACCCTGACTCTGACCGGTGCCAACACCTACATGGGTTCGACGCTGGTCGATGGCGGCACGCTGCTCGTCAACGGATCGCTCGCCAGCATCGTGGTCGCCGTGAGCAACGGCGCCACGCTTGGCGGCATCGGCACGCTCACTGACTCGACCTTAGGCTTGGTGAGCATCCACGGCGGCGGCACGCTGTCGCCAGGCAACTCGATCGGCGTCTTCACCATCAACGGCCAGCTTATCTTCGGCGCCGGCTCGATCTATCGCGTCGAGGTCGGCGCAGGCACGGCCGACCGCACCAATGTCGGGCGCGACGCGGACCTATCGGGCGGGACCGTCCGGCTCGTGGCGGGGCCGGGAGGCTTCGCGCGCAACGCCGTGATCCTGTCCGCGGCCGGCGGGCTCAATGGCACGCGCTTTGCCGGGGTGACCGGCACGAACTTCAATGCGTCGCTGAGCTACACCACAACCGACGTGCTGTTGAACCTGACTTCCGCACTCGGCGCGGATACGGCGCTCAATGCGAGCCAGCAGAATGTGGCCGGCGCGATCAACACCGTGTTCAACGCCGGCGGAACGCTGCCGCCCGGCTTCGGTGGCCTGTTCGGTCTCACCGGTGGCGCTCTGGCGAATGCCCTGTCGGGAACGTCCGGCGAAGTTCACGCCTCGACACCCGGCCTGCTTGCCGACGAGAGCCTCTATCTGCGCTCCGCTGTCTTGGGACGGTTGCGGCAGGCGTCGTATGGTGGCGACACGGGCGCAATGGCGGCGCTCGCGCTTGGCGGCCCGCAGAGCTTCGCGGACGGCGAGGACATCAACGCCCTGGCCTACGCCAAATCGCCGATCGTCAC
This sequence comes from Xanthobacteraceae bacterium, assembly GCA_035277225.1. Taxonomy (GTDB): domain Bacteria; phylum Pseudomonadota; class Alphaproteobacteria; order Rhizobiales; family Xanthobacteraceae; genus PALSA-894. The sequence continues at coordinate 3,310 of DATEKY010000885.1, read as the reverse complement.
CAAGGCGCCGACGAGGGCGCGCGACGCGAGCCGCGATGTCGTGTTCTGGGCGCAGGGCTTCGGCGCCTGGGGCCGCTTCGATGGCGATAGCAATGCCGCGACCGTGCGGCGCGATCTTGCCGGCTTCATCACCGGCATCGACACGCGCGTCGGCGATGCCGGACGCGCCGGCATCGCGGCCGGCTACACCGGTTCGAAGAACGCGCTGGACGGCCGCGGCACGGCCAATGTCGAGACCGCGCACGTGGCGGCCTATGGCGGCTGGAGTTTCGGCGCGCTCAATTTGCGCGCCGGCGGCGCCTATGCGTTCCATGCGATCGACACCGACCGCAGCATCGCGTTTCCGGGCTTCTTCGATCGCGCAACGGCGCATTATGACGGCGCAACGTCGCAGATTTTCGGCGAGGCCGGCTACGGATTCAGTCTCGGTGCGGTGGCGCTCGAGCCGTTCGCGGGGGCTGCGTGGGTGCGCGTCAACACCGACGGCGCGGCCGAGCGCGGCGGCGCAGCGGCGCTCAATTTTGCCGGCGGCAGCTTCCAGACCGGCTATACGACGCTTGGCATCCGCGCGGCCGGCATGGTTCCGCTCGGCGACATGGTGCTGATCCCGCGCGGTATGCTCGCCTGGCAGCACGCGTTCGACGATGTCATTCCGGCCGCGACGCTCGCGTTTCAGGCCGCGCCGGTGCCGTTCGCGATCGCGGGCGTGCCGCTCGCGCGCGACGCGCTGCTCGCCGAGGCTGGGCTCGATCTCGCGATCAGCCGCCATGCGACGATCGGCGTTTCGTATACCGGCCAGATCGCCGGCAACGTCCAGGACCATGCTGCCAAGGGCCGGTTCAGCTGGAAGTTCTGAACGGCGCCCAAAGCCTCAGCCGCGATCTGCCGCGTCGGCGGTTTCCACTGGGCGCACCAGCGTCACGTATTGCACGCGATTGACCGCGACGAACGCGTCGATGCGGTCGTCGACGACGCGGCCGCGGCTGCGCGAGGCATGGCGCAGCATTACCTCGCCGCCCTTGCCGAAGGCGATAAGCCCGGTGTGATAGAAATCGAGGTTCGGCCGCCGCGAGACGAAGCCGATGACGTCGCCGCTCGCCAGCAGGCTCTTGTTGGCGATCAGCGTGCCGCGCGGGACGGCGGTAAGCGACACCTGGCGCTTGCCGAGATGTCGCCAGTTGACGGTCTTCTCGATCGTCGCCGAAGGCTCCATAGCGACCGGCCGGCAGATATTGTTTTCGACCGCTCGCCGCGTCCAATCGGCGAAGTAATGATTGCGCTCGTCCCATCTGACCTCGCCGTGCCGGTAGCGGATCCGGCGCAACACGGTCTCGAACTCGGGGAGGTCGCGTGCGAGCGCCGCAGCGAGAACCACTTCGCAGAAGGTGACGCAGTCGAACGCGTCGTCGCGCGTAACGAAGACCTCCTTGCGCCGCGGCCCGCCGATCAGCGTGTTCGCCCGATAGCGCACGCCGAGCAATCCGCGCGAGATCAACGCCATCCGTTCGGCGGCGGTCGGCAGCGCCGATGCCTGCGCGATCAGGCGACCGATCGATGGCCGTTCGCGCGCGAATGCCGGAGCGGCCGCGAGCGGCAGGCCGGCCATGAGTTGCAGAACAAGGCGGCGCGTGATCGGCTGTGGCATTGTCGTCGGACAATGCTAGCAGACGGGGACCCAGGGGCGACAGCGCGCGCGGGCATTGTCCGAGGGGAACACTGGGAGCGTCATCATGGCGGACGACATTGGCCGTCTGCGCAACGCGATCCGTTGCATCCAGGCGGTCTTGTTCGCCGGCACCGCGCTCGCCGCATCGCCGGCTGCGGCGCAGCCCTGCGACGGGGTCGAAGTCCAGATTGGCGCCAGCGAACGGCGTTGTCTCGGGCCCGGCGCAGGGCAATCGTTCAAGGACTGCCCGGATTGTGCCGAGATGGTCGTCGTCCCGGCCGGGAGCTTCATGATGGGCACGCCGCCGGACGAGGAAGTAGCCACCGAACGCGAAGACCAGGTGCGCGTGAGCATCGCTGCACCGTTTGCCGTCGGACGCTTTGCCGTGACGCGGGGCGAGTTCGCGGCATTCGTCGCAGCAACAGGCCACAAGACCGACGGCGGTTGCTATCGTTTCAGCGGATCGGAATGGAAGCGGGAGGCGGAGCGCAATTGGCGCTCGCCCGGCTTCGCGCAGGACGACAGCCACCCGGTCGTATGTACCAGCTGGAACGACGCGAAAGCCTATGCGGCGTGGCTTTCTTCCTCGACCGGCAAGAGCTACCGGCTGCTGTCGGAGGCGGAGCGCGAGTACGTTGCCCGAGCGGGGTCGAGCACGCCGTTCTGGTGGGGAACGGCGATCTCAACGGACCAGGCCAACTATGATGGCCGGATCGCCTATGCCGGCGGCGCCAAGGGCGCGTGGCGGCAGGGGACGGTGCCGGTCGACAGTTTCGCCGCCAATCCGTGGGGCCTGCACAACGTGCATGGCAACGTCTGGGAATGGACCGAGGATTGCTGGAACGAAATGAATGCCGGCAACCCGGGGGATGGCACGGCGCGGGCTGCCGGAGACTGCAGTGTCCGCGTCTTGCGCGGCGGTTCCTGGAACAACGCGCCGCACAGCATTCGCTCCGCCAGGCGCAACAGAAACCCGCCCGCGACCCGCGACGGCTACATCGGTTTCCGTATCGCCAGAACGCTGTTTCCTCTCTGATTTCCGCTCCTGGCGTCCGGGGACCGGTCGCTCCGTCAATTCGGCACGAAATCCACCGACTTCAGCAGCGCGGCGTTGCGCGTGAGCTCCTCGTCCTGAAACTTCGCGAACTGCTCGGTCGTCTCCGCCACCGGGTCGATGCCGAGCGAGTCGAGCTTGCCCTCCTGCGCGAGCTGCGCGGTCGTCTCGGTGACGAGATCGTGCAGTTGTCGCGTCCGCTCCGCCGGCATCCCTTTCGGTCCCCAGAACGCGTACCAGGAATGGATATTGAGGCCGGGCATGCCGCTCTCGGCCGACGTCGGAATTTCCGGCGCGAGCTTGCTGCGCGCCGGCGAGGTGATCGCGAGCGCCTTGATGCCGCCGCTCTGCACCATCGGCAGCAGCGCGATCATGGAGTCGATAAACAGCTGGACGTGTCCGCCGGCGACGTCGTTGAGCGCGGGCGCGGTGCCGCGATAGGCCACGATGGTGGGCTTGAAGCCGGCGAGCTGGCCGAACGCGACCATCGCGAGATGGCCGGGCGAGCCGAGCGCCGGGGTCGCAGCGGTCCAGTCGGCCGGGTTCTTCTTCGCCTCCGCGACCGCCTCGGCCAGCGTCTTCTGCGGCTT
>DATEKY010000884.1:0-2951 GCA_035277225.1 Xanthobacteraceae bacterium | reverse complement strand
GCCCAGGTGAGGCGCCCGGTCTCCGGCTCCTGGAAGCTCGAGATCACCAGCCGCACCATCGGCATCGCGATCAGGAAAACCAGAATGCCGATCATCACGAGCCACAGGATCATGCTCGGATCGGCGAAGCGGAAGCGGCGCACGCGTGGCGCGGCGGGTGCGAGCTGGTCGAGGGCGGTGGTCATGTCGCGCTGTCATTCCGGAAGCCGCGAAGCGGCTGTCCGGAATCCATAACCACGGGCCGTGCGATCCGGGCAGGGCGGCGTTTATGGATTCCGGGCTCGCAGGCTGCGCCTGCGCCCCGGAATGACAGCCGAACGACCCGCATCACACGCCGAACGTGTCGCGCCACTGCTTGATCACCTCGGGAATCCCCTTGGTGATCTCTTCCACCGTCGGGCGGATGGTCTTCACGTCCTTGGCAGACTTCGAGCCGGCGAGCGCCGCCACTTCGGGCCGCATCGACTCGTTGAAGTGCTTCACCCAGATCTGCGAGGCTTCGACGCTCAGCAGATATTCCATGAACAGTTTCGCGGCGTTCGGGTGCTTCACGCCCTTCATGATCCCGGAGGGCGCGATGATCAGCACCGAGCCGTCGGTCGGATAGGTCATGGCGAGCGGGTTGCCCTTGGCGGCGCTCTCCATCGCGGTGCCGTTCGGGCCGGAGCCCGCGACGATGCGCTCGCCGGCATTGAGCATGGTCACCGTATCGTTGATCGAGCGGCCGACCTGCGGCTTGTTCGCCGCCAGCTTCTCGAAGAAGCCCCAGCCGTAGAGCTTCTTCAAGGTCACCACCCAGGTGCCGACATAGCCGGAGAAGCCCGGGTGCCCGAGCGCGATCTTGTCCTTCCATTTCGGATCGGTGAGCTCGGTCCAGTTCTTCGGCGCGTCGGCTTCCTTCAGCTTCGCGGTGTTGTAGCCGATCGCGATCAGGCCGGCGGAGGTCACTGTGTAATAGCCGTCAGGATCGTAGTTCTTGTAGACGTCGATCACCTTGCTGGCGTTGTCCGGCACGTACTGCTCGAGCAGCTTGTTGTCCTTGAGGTAGACGTAATGGCCGATGTCGGTCGACGACAGCACGTCGACCTGCATCGCACCGGCCTTGATCTCCTGGCTGACGCGCTGATAGGCGACCTGCGCGGTGGTGCGCACGACGTTCGCCTTGATGCCGGGGAAGGCGGCCTCGAAATCGCGGCCGAGCGCCTGCGCGGTCGTGTCGTTGGAATGCGCGGTGTACCAGGTGACCTCGCCTTCCTTCTTGGCGAGCTCGTAAAGCTCCTTCTGGCGCGGCGTGATATCGCGCGCCTGTGCCTGCGCATTGGTGCCGAGGGTCGCGCCGAGCGCCAAGGCGCTGGCGCCCGCGAGGATCTCGCGGCGTGACGTGCGGGTCATGACGTCCTCCCAGTGACGCGGCTTTTGCCGTCGTTATCGCGTGACGCCCCGCCGCAGTATGGCGCGCTGAGCGCGATCCGTCACCCCGTCATCGCAGGCACTGGTTTCCGCACATCGCAGACGCTAGTCGATGTGCCCTCTCCCCTTGAGGGAGAGGGCTACTCCGAACCATCAGCGGTCTCGTTCGGGAGAGGGGTACCCCTCTCCCATTCTCCTACGTTGAAATTCTGAGTGGCCCTCTCCCTCAAGGGGAGAGGGCACAAATACGTGCACCGCGCTCGCCGCCCGCGCCTATCCCTTCGCGTTGCCCTGCGACAGCGGCAGCTTGGCGATCTCGCGGATCGCGTCGCGGTCCGGCTCGAAGCCGAGGCCGGGTGCGGTGGGCAAGGTGAGGAAGCCGGCGTCCGGCGTGGGCAGGTCCCGGTACAGCTGCCGGCTGAGCTCCACCGCGAGATAGTGGTACTCGACCATGCCGCCATGCGCGAGGCCGGCATGCAGATGCATGTTGTGGAACGGCCACGCGCCGCCGTTGTCGATCGGCACGTTGAATGCCGCCGCCAGCCCCGCGACCTTCAGGCATTGCGTGATGCCGCCGCCGATCGCGACGTTCGGCTGCAGGATATCGACCGATTTGGCGAGCAGCAGATCGCGGAAGCGAAACAGCAGCCCCTCGTTCTGCCCGCAGGCGAGCGCCATGCCGCTGACGCGGCGCAGCTCGGCCATCTGCTGCACGTCGTTCTGCGACAGCGGCTCCTCGAAGAAGCCGATGTGATACGGCTTGATCATCCCGGCGAGGTGCGCCGCGTGATAGAGATCGAGATTGCAGTTCGCGTCGACGAACAGCTCGATCTCCGGCCCGACCGCCTCGCGCACCGCGCGCACGCGCGCGGCGTCCTCCTTGATCACGTCGGCGAGCGCGCGCTGGTCGCGCCGGCGCAGCGCCTCGTTGCCGACCGTCATCTTCAAGCGGCGGAAGCCCTGCGCCACCCAGTGCTTCGCGGCGGCGGCAAGCTGTTCGCGGTCGAAGAAGCCGAAGCCGAACGTTGCGTAGACCGGCACGCGCGCCCGCGCGCCGCCGAGCAGGCGCCAGACCGGCTCGCCCAGCGCCTTGCCCTTGATGTCCCACAGCGCGAGATCGATCGCGGCGAGCGCATGCGCGGCGTAGCCGGTCTGCCCGCGCGGCATCGTCTTCCAGTAAAGCTTTTCCCAGATCGCCTCGTGCGCCATCGCGTCGTCGCCAATGATCGCCGGTCCGGCGACGCCGTTGACGATCTGCGCGATCACGTCCTCCTCGGTGATGGCGGTGAAGCCGTGGCCGATCAGGCCCTGCGTCGTCTCGACCTCGACATGCACGCAGGCAAGCGAGGTTTTGCGGTCGGCGCCCGCGAGCGTGACGTGCATCGGGACGTTGAGCGGGATGGCGGTGACGCGCGCGATCTTGTGGATTTGCATCGGTGGTCCGGCGTTTGCTTGGGGAACCAGTCTATGCGAGGGGTAGGGCGTTCTTGCAATGGAATCCGCAAGCCGCATGATCGCAATCGAGCGATTGTCGAAGACGT
>DATEKY010000883.1:0-3784 GCA_035277225.1 Xanthobacteraceae bacterium | reverse complement strand
GCATAAGCGGTGCGCCGGCCGAAGCGCTTGGCCAGATAGCCGAGCGGCAGAGTGCCGGCCCAGATTCCGCACACCATGATGCTGATCGGCAGGGTGGCGAGGCTTTTGTCCGGCGCCATCATCGAGCCGAGAATGCTCCCCGTGGCGACGATCACCGTGTTGTTGGCGCCGGCGAGCGCCTGGCCAATGGCGAGCACGAACGCGTTGCGCTTCGCCAGCCGGTCACCGGCGGCAGAATCGAACGGCGTCTCGGCAATCGCCGACATAATTTCTTCTCCCGGCAGGGAATTCGGCAGAACAGGCGCGGCGTTCTAGCGCAGGAGGCAGGACAAGGCTACTGCGGGGACCGCGGGGCTGGGCTGCGCCGCGGCGAGCCCGCCGTATCTAGAAATGGCTGTAGCCCGGTCGCTTGAAGGTCATCGCCTCGCCTTTCGCATCGAGAAAACGCGGCGGCGTATGGCCGGCGACGATTCGGCCGATGTCGGCGATCGGGACATTCGCGGCCGCCGCTGCCTCGGTGAAGGCGCGGACCTTGTCGGGCGGCACCGCGCATAAAATCTCGTAGTCCTCGCCGCCGGTGAGGATCGGCGCGATCAGTGCCGCGTCGGCCTGTAACGCCTGACCCGCGGCATCCGAGAGCGGCACGCGCGCGACCTCGATATCGGCCGATACCTCCGAGACGCGGCAGAGCTTGGCGAGATCGGCGGCGAGACCGTCGGAGACATCCATCGCGGCGCTGGCATGCGTGCGCACCGCTTCCGCGAGGGCATTGCGCGGTTGCGGCAGCCGATAGCGCGCAACCACATATTCGGCGCTCGCGGCATCGAGCTTCCACGACGACGCCTCGCCGCGCCGCACCAACAGGCCGAGCGCCGCATCGCCGATCGTGCCGCTGACCAACACATGGTCGCCGGCCTGCGCGCCGGCGCGCCGTATCATCGTTCCTTGCGGCAGCGTCCCGAACGCCGCGATCGAAATGCTGATCGGCCCGGGCGTCGAATCCGTGTCGCCGCCGAGCAGTGGGCACTCATAGGCATCGGCATCCTCGCCGAGCCCGCGCGCGAACGCGGCGAGCCAGCTTTCGTCGAACCCCTTCGGCAGCGCGATCGCGAGGAGGAAGCCGAGCGGGGCCGCGCCTTTCGCGGCGAGGTCCGACAGGTTCACGCGCAACGCCTTGCGCGCGACGCCGTCGGCGGGATCGTCGGGAAAGAAATGCACGCCGGCGATCAGCCCGTCGGTCTTTAATACGAGATCGTGTCCCGCGGGCGGCGTGATCGCGGAGGCATCGTCGCTGAAACCGAACGTGCCGGGATGTTTCGCCAGCGGCTTGAAGTGTCGCGCGATCAGGCGATCTTCCGGCGAGCCATCAGGGATGTCTCGCGCCACGACCGCCCTACCCGGCCCGGCCGAACTCGGCGGCGCGCAGTTGCCGCGCGAGCTGATCGAGCACCGCGTTGACCATGCCGGTCTCGTCCTTGTCGAGGAACGCATGCGCGACATCGACATATTCGGCGACCACGACGCGCGCCGGGACGTCGCTGCGTCCCGACAGCTCGAACGCGCCGGCGCGCAGTACCGCGCGCATCAGCGCCTCGACGCGCTTCAAGGGCCAGCCGCCCTGCAGCGCCTTGTCGATGATCGGATCGAGCTTGCGCTGGTCGTCCAGCACGCCGCGCACCACGCTGCGGAAGAACGCGGCCTCGGCGGGGAGATATTGCGAGCCCTCGACCTCGCGGCCGATCCAGTGGCTCTCGAACTCGGCCAGGATGTCGTTCAGCGGCGTCGCCGCGATGTCCATTTGGTACAGCGCCTGCACCGCGGCGAGCCGTGCGGCGCCCCGCCGGTTCGCCTTGCGATCCTCGCGCGGCTCGAGGCTCATCGCTTCACCTTGCCGAGCTGACGCTTCAAACGCACCAGTGTGAGGGCCGCGCGGGCCGCCCCGCCGCCTTTGTCCTGGCCGCTCTGGCGCGCGCGGGCTTTCGCCTGCGCGTCGGTATCGACGGTGAGGATGCCGTTGCCGACCGGCATGTCGAGCGCGATCGAGATGTCCATGATGGCGCACGCGCTTTCCCCGGCGACGATGTCGTAGTGGCTGGTCTCGCCGCGGATCACGCAGCCGAGCGCGACCACGCCGTCGTAGGGCTGTTCGCGCGCCGCCGCCGCATGCAGACCGATCATGATCGCGGCGGGGATTTCCAGCGCGCCGGGGACCGTGACGAGGTCGAACGTCGCGCCCGCGTCGCGCATGACGCGCTTGGCGGCGCGCAACAGCAGGTCGGAGATGTCGTCATAGTAGCGCGCCTCGACCACGAGGATGCGCGCGCCCTTGACGCCCGTCTCCTTGCGCTGCGTTTGCCGGCGCGCCCGTGCCATCTACTCGCTCCAATTGCCGGGGCAGTCAGTAGCAAGGGGCTTGCGCGGTGTCACGCCCGCGTCTCCATCAGCCGCGCCGCATAGCGCGCCATCTGGTCGACCTCGAGGTTGATGCGGTCGCCGGCCTTCAGCGTGCCGAACGTCGTGACGGCGAGCGTGTGCGGGATGATCAGCACCGAGAACGTATCGTCAGTCACGTCGTTCACCGTCAGCGACACGCCGTCGAGCGCGACGGAACCCTTCTGCGCGATGAAACGCGCGAGCGGCTTGGGGACACCCAAGGTCAAGCGCGCCATGTCGGTCAAGTCCTCGCGCGAAACCAGGTCCGCGAGGCCGTCGACGTGGCCGCTAACCAGATGGCCGCCGAGCTCGTCGCCGATCTTGAGCGAGCGCTCCAGATTGACGCGCGTGCCCTTCCGCCAGCCGCCGACCGTTGTGAGGCGCAGCGTTTCCGCAGCGGCATCGACCGAGAACGTGTCGCGGTTGCCGCTGCTGCCCGTCTCGACCACCGTCATGCATACGCCCGAGCAGGCGATCGAGGCGCCGATGTCGATCGAGGCGCGATCATAGGCGCACGCGATGGTCAGCCGACGCAAGCCTTCGGCGCGCTCCTCGCTGGCGACTACCTCGCCCACGTCGGTGACGATTCCGGTGAACATCTATTTGCGCTCGAACATCTCGAGTGTATCCGCGCCGAGGAGCTCGCGCCCCACCAGACGCAGTCGCGGCGACAGCGTCAAGGCCGAGAGCGGCATTCCCTCCAGCGCATCGATCCCCTCCCCGAGCGCATCGGGCGAACGGAATAGCGCTGCCTCGTCGACCAGATCGGCCGAGAGAAAGGCCGCCGACAGGATCGGACCGGCCTCGACCATCACGCGCGTGATGCCGCGGCCGGCGAGGCCGCGCAGCACGGCACCGAGATCGAGTTTTCCGTTTGCGCCCGGCGCGCGCAGGATCTCGACGCCTTCCTTGGTCAGCTCGTCTTCATGTGCGGGCCGCGCCGCGTCGTCGACGAAGACCCAGTCGAGCGTCCGCGTCGCCGAGCCTGCGAGGCGCGATGTCGGCGGCAGGCGCAACTGACTGTCGAGCACGACGCGCACCGGCGAACGCGCCGCCATGCCCGGCAGGCGGCAGTTGAGCTGCGGGTTGTCCGCGAGCGCGGTGCCGACGCCGACCAGGATGGCATCGCTTTGCGCGCGGAACATGTGCACCCGCGTGCGCACCTCCTCGCCGGTGATCTGGAACGGCCGGCGGCCGGCGGCGCCGATTTTCTCGTCGGCGGAGATCGCCAGCTTGAGCGTGACGAACGGGCGGCCTTCGGTGATCCGCCGGATATGGCCGGCGTGATCGCGCCGCGCCTCCTCTGCGCACATGCCGAGATCGAGCAAGATGCCGGCTGCACGGATCCGGG
>DATEKY010000882.1:0-8259 GCA_035277225.1 Xanthobacteraceae bacterium | reverse complement strand
GATCGAGCGGCTTGATCATTTCAAGCAGATCGACCAGCACATGGAAGGCACTGCGATGCATTGAGCACGATCCCGAAGAGTGGGAACCGATCTTCGAACAAGATCGTGCTCAATAAAGACAACGCCGGTTCCGATCTCCGCAAAATTCATCAGCCCGTCGCCGCGTCACGCGGGATCGCTGAATCGCGCGAACTCCCGCGCCACCGCCGCATAAATCTCGCGGCGGAACGGCACGACGAGCGATGCGACGTTCTCGAGCGGCTCCCAGCGCCACGCATCGAACTCGACCGGCTGGTCGTTGCGCTCCTCCAGCACCGTGATCTCGCTCTCCGCTCCGGTAAAGCGGAACGCAAACCATTTCTGCCGCTGGCCGCGAAACACGCTCAACCGGTGCGGCGGGCCGTCATAGGGCGGGAAGTCGTAGGTCATCCAGTCCGAAGTTTCGCCCAAGTACGCGACGCTGGTCACGCCGGTCTCTTCGAACAGCTCGCGCTGTGCGGCGGGGCGCGGGTCTTCGTTCGGGTCGATGCCGCCCTGCGGCATCTGCCATTCCAGCCCCGGATAGACCACCTCCGGCCCATCGTCCTGGAAGCGGCGCGCGATCAGCACGTGACCGGTCGCGTTGAACAGCGCGATGCCGACATTGGGGCGATAGGGTTTACCGCTCATCCGATATCCTCCGCTCATGCCCGCGAAAGCGGGCATCCAGTTCGTGGCCCTGGGTCCCCGCTTTCGCGGGGACGAGCGGGGAGGAGGCCAGCGCGCGTCATTTTGCCAGATGCGCGAAGGCATCGACGACGCGCTGATAGACCGCGCGCTTGAACGGGATCACCAGGTCGGGAAGGTTGCGCATCGGCTCCCAGCGCCACTCGATGAATTCCGGCTTGTGGCCGCCGGCCGGCGTTGCGATGTCGATCTCGCTCTCCTTGCCGGTGAAGCGCAGCGCGTACCATTTCTGCGTCTGCCCGCGGTAGCGGCCTTTCCAGGCCTGCTTGGCGACGTCGGGCGGCAGGTCGTAGTCGAGCCAGTCGGGCGCTTCGGCGAGCTTCTTCACCGAGCGGATGTTGGTCTCCTCGTGCAATTCGCGCAGCGCCGCCGGCCAGGGGTCCTCGCCCTTGTCGATGCCGCCCTGCGGCATCTGCCACACATGCGTGAGGTCGACGTGCTCGGGCCCTTCGGTGCGCCGCCCGATGAACACGAGGCCGTCGCGGTTGAGGACCATCACGCCGACGCAGGGGCGATAGGGAAGGGCTTCGTGCTTGGGCATGCGCTCACCTGTCATCCCGGCCAGGCGACGCGGATGCGTCGCGCGAGCCGGGATCCATAACCACTAGCGTCGGACATTATGCAAAGACAGTGGCTTATGGATCCCGGGTCTCCCGTCGCCGCTGCGCGTGGCAGACGCGCGTGAACGCGCTTTTGGCGGCTCCGGTCGCCCGGGATGACAGTCCGAGTTAACTGCTCGTCTTCGCCCGGTTCGCCACCGCGCTCACCGGTACCAGCGCCAGTCCGCGCGCCGGCGCGCTGCGCGCCCAGTTCGCGATGCGATCGATCGTCACCGGGAGCGCGCTCGCCGACGCGATGGCGACGCCGCGGCTGCGCGCGGTCGCCTCGAGCCGCGCCAGCGCGCTGTCGATGTCGCTTGCCGTCGGCACCGCATCGAGCACCGCGTCGGCGCGCGCGAACGCGACGTTCTGGCTGCCGGCCATTTGCCCGGCGACGCTGCGCGGCGAGGTGCCGTCGTCGAAATAGATCAGCCCGCGCTTGCCGACCTCGCGCAGCACCGGGCTGAGCGCCTGGTCGGTCGCGGTGAAGCGCGCGCCCATCAGGGTGGTGATCCCGACGTAGCCCTGAAAGCGGCTGAGGAACCAGTGCAGGCGGTCGATGTTCAGCTCGGCCGTGTTGGAGGTGAGCAGGGTCTGCGGCCCCGGATCGTTGTCGGGAAAGTCGAACGGCTCCATGCCGACCTGCAGCAGCACCTCGCGGCCTTCCCCGCGCGCGCGCGCGACCCAGCGTTCGAGATCGACGCCGTAAGGCGTGAACGCCATGGTGATCTCGGACGGCAGCTTCGCCAGCGCCTCGGTGGTGCTGTTCGCCCCGATGCCGAGCCCCTCGACCACGATCGCGATGCGCGGCGCGTCGGGGCGCGCCGCCTGCGGCTTCGGCGGCTTGGCGTAGACGTCGGACGGGCGTGCGCCGTCCGGTGCGATCTTGGGGATCGGGCCGTGGCGCGAGTTATCGAGGAAGCGCGGATCGATCGAGGCGTCGGGCTTGGCTTCGCCTTTCGCGCCGGCCTTCTGGCCACCCTTGGTGGCGGCCGGCCCGACACTGACTTCCTGGCGCTTGCCGGTCGAGCCGTCGATGATGGTGACGGTCTGTCCGGACTTTTGGCCTTCGGCAACGGATGCAGCGGGATCGGGCTTCGTGGCGGATTCGACCGTCTCTCCGGCTTTGGCCGGCGGCGGACGCGTGTACGCGCTCACCATCGCCATCGGCTCGCCGCCATAGGGCTCGTCGACGAGCAGGATCCATCCGGCGAGCACGGCGACGCAAAGTCCGAGCAGGCCCGCGATCGAGCGCGAGACGACCCACATCGGGACGGCGACGCGCGTCTTCCGTTTCTTCTTCTTCTGTCCGAGCGGCTTCGAGAGATCGTCGGTCGACTCCGGTGCGTCGGTCGACATGGCTGGCTCCGGCTGTTGTGCGCGAAGCCTAACCGCCGAGCGTTAACCGATCGTTTACCGTAACGGGGCGCATGGCCCCGAAAAATGGAAACCGGTTTTCGATGCGCCAAACAAAACTGGCAGGGCTCCGCAACGAAAAAGGGCGGCCCGAGGGCCGCCCTTCCGGAGCAAGATATCGCGAACCTTACTGCTGCTGCGTCGGCGCCAGTGCCGCCTTGGCGTTCGGCGGGAACGCCGGGTTGGACTTGGTCCCGCGCAACAGCGCCAGCGCCTCGTTGAGCGCCTTGTCGTTCTTCACGTCCGGCGGGATGTAGGACTGCGAGCCGGTCTTCTCCTCGCCTTCCTGGGTCTTCAGGTGACCGCGCAGCGAGGCCTCGCCCTTGGTGTCGGAACGCGCCTTCAACTCGTCCGGCACGTCCTGCAGCACCTCGATCTCCGGCACGATGCCCTTGGCCTGGATCGATTTGCCCGACGGCGTGTAGTAGCGCGCCGTCGTCAGGCGCAGCGCGCCGTTGTTGTTGCCGAGCGGGATGATGGTCTGCACCGAGCCTTTGCCGAACGAGCGCGTGCCGAGGATGGTCGCGCGCTTGTGGTCCTGCAGGGCGCCGGCGACGATTTCCGATGCCGAGGCGGAGCCGCCGTTGATCAGAACGATGATCGGCTTGTTCTTGGTGAGGTCGCCGGCGCGCGCCGAGTAGCGCTGCGTTTCCTCCGCGTTGCGTCCGCGGGTGGAAACGATCTCGCCGCGCTCGAGGAACGCGTCCGACACCGAGATCGCCTGATCGAGCAGGCCGCCCGGATTGTTGCGCAGGTCGAGCACGTAGCCCTTGAGCTTGTCGTTCTGGATCTGTGCCGTGATGTCGCTGATCGCCTTGCGCAGTCCGTCCGAGGTCTGCTCGTTGAACTGGGTGATACGGATGTAGCCGATGTCGTCGCCTTCGGTGCGCATGCGCACCGAGCGCACGCGGATGACGTCGCGCGTGATCGAGACCTCGATCGGCTTGTCCTGACCCTTGCGCATGATGGTCAGCTTGATCTTGGTGTTCACCGGGCCGCGCATCTTCTCGACCGCCTGGTTCAGGGTGAGGCCCTGCACCTGCTCGCCGTCGAGCTGGGTGATGATGTCGTTCGCCATCACGCCGGCCTTGGCGGCGGGCGTCTCGTCGATCGGGGTGACGACCTTGACGAGGCCGTCTTCCATCGTGACTTCGATGCCGAGCCCGCCGAACTCGCCCTTGGTCTGGACCTGCATGTCGCGGAAGTTCTTCGGGTCCATGTAGCTCGAGTGCGGGTCGAGCCCGTTGAGCATGCCGTTGATCGCCTGCTCGATCAGCTTCGAATCATCCGGCTTCTCGACGTAGTCGGCGCGCACGCGCTCGAACACGTCGCCGAACAGATTGAGCTGGCGGTAGGTGTCCGCGGCGGCAGCCTTGGCGCTGGCCCCCAGGATCAGCCGCGGCTGCGTGGCGAGAAGCGTGACCGCAACACCAGCGGCGGCGCCGAGGAGAACCAGGGAAGTCGTCTTGCGTATCATCCGCGGACCTTTTCGCTATTGGTTAGTGCCCACCAAGGGCTCGGATCGACGGGAGCCCCGTCCTTGCGAAACTCGATATACAGAACCGGCTGGCTCGAGCCGGTCGCGATCGCGGCTGCCGATTGTGGCCCGCCCCCCATCACCGCGACGGGCTCCCCGGTCAGCACGAACTGGCCCAAATCCACCGAAATCCGTTCCATCCCCGCGAGAAGCACATGGTACCCGCCACCGGCATTCAGGATCAAGAGTTGTCCGTAGGACCGGAAGGGTCCGGCGTACACCACCCAGCCATCGCACGGGGCCGTTACCTGGGCCGAAGCCCGGCTCGCTATAGATAGGCCTTTTTCGGTTCCCCCCAAGCCATCGAGGGCGCCGAATTCGCGAATCCTGATGCCGCCGATCGGCAGCGGCAGCGTTCCCTTGGCCGAGGCGAACGCAACCGCGGGGCTTAGCCGTCCCGGATCGTTGAGCGCCGCCAGGCTCTGCTTCGGATCGGCGGGTTTCTGGGCCGCTGCTGCCGCCCGGGCCGCGGCGGCGATTTCCTGCTCGATCTTGCCGATCAAATCCTTCAGGCTTTCCGCCTGACGGGCCAGTTGGATCGCCTTGCCGCGCTCGGCCTCGAGCGCCTTTTCGGTATCAGCCTGTTTACGCTGGCGCTCCTGAACGAGCACGGTCATGCGTACTCTTTCCTGCGAAAGTGCGGCGAGATCACGACCAAGCGCCTCGCGTTCGGACGCTATTTCATTGCGCACCCGCACAAGCTCGGCGAGGTCGGCGACCAGCGTGTCGACCTCGGTTTTCATGTCGGGCAGAACGGCGCCCAGCAAAATGGCAGCGCGCACCGATTGCAGGGCATCTTCCGGGCGTACCAGCAGCGCTGGCGGTGGATGGCGGCCAAGTCTTTGCAGGGCCGCAAGCACTTCGGCGATCACGGCGCGGCGGCTGCCGAGCGAGCGGCGAATCGTGTCCTCGTTGCCGGAGAGCGAGTTGAGCCGCTTTTCGGCTGCCTCGATGCGGTCCTCGACGGCGCGGATACTGGCGGCGGAACCCAGGACGAGCTGATTGAGCTTGCGGCGGTCCTCGCCGATGGCATCGATCTCGGCCTTGAGTTTCGCCGCAAGATCGGCCGACTTCTTTTGCTCGGCCTGAACCTTGCCGAGTTCCTCCTCGCGCGCGCCCTTGGCAGCCTCCGGCGCGACCGCGACGCCGGATGCGCCCGGCGACACCTGGGCGGGCGACACCTGGGCGATTGACGGGAGGCTTCCGGCGAGAAGCAAAACAGCACCAGCGAGCAGCCGGGCGGCGCGTATTCCAAGCAGAGCAGAGGTCATCGCGCCAGCATTCGCCAAGGTCATTGAGGAATCATTAGCCTTATGCATCACGGCGCAATTGGGATTTCTACGTGCTCGTCCCGGCACCCCGGTTCGAGGTCAAATTTCCGTGACAAATCAATCCGCGGGGCGTCCGGATCGTGACGGCATGGCGAAAGCTCCGTTCCGGCAACGTGATTCGTGCCGCTTGGCTCCGGTCAGCGAGCAGCGGCGCGGCCCGTCGGCGCGTGTCCCATGACAGAGCGGAACGCCGCCGCAAACGCGCTCGGGCTGCGATAGCCGTTGAGGCGCGCGATGCGCTCGATCGGCTCGTTCCGGGCGATCGCTTCCAGCGCATTGTGAAAGCGCACGCGCTGGCGCCACGCCGTGAAAGTGAGTTCCAGTTCGCTCTCGAACAGGCGCGCGAGTGTGCGCGCCGAGGCTCCGGCAATCTCCGACCATCCATCCAGCGTGCGCAGGTCCGACGGGTCGGCGATCAGGCCCGCGCAGACCCGCCGCAGCCGCGGATCGCGCGGCATCGGGATGACGAGCGGCAACCGCTGGGCGCGCGCGATCTCCGAGACGATCAGCGACACGATCGCGCCGCCGCGGCCGGCCTGATCGTACAGCAGCGGCTCGTCGACGAGCGCGAGCACGAGTTCGCGCAGCAGACGGGAGACCGCGATCACGGTCGCGCCGGCGGGGAGAATATCCTTGAGCTGACGCGTTTTCTGCGGCGAACCCGACGCCATCCCGGATCGGGTCCGGGACAGGCTTTCGCCGGAAAACGCTGCGCCCGCGGCGCCGCGAGCGATGTAGAGCGTGCGCATCTCGACCTCGCCGCGCATGCTGATCGAATGGGTCATGCGCGCCGGCAGATAGACGGCGCGGTCCGGCGGCACGATCCAGGCATCGCGCTCGGTGCGCACGCGCATCAGGCCGGACACCGCGTAGATCAGCTGGTCGCGCGGATGGCTGTGCGGCTTAATCTCGAAGCCGTCGGCGAAGCTCTTGGCCATGGCGGCGAACGGCCGCGCCACGCGCTGGTAGTCGCGCGGGTCGGTGCTGCGGACGGGGGACGAGGATGCTCTCACGGCATTCTGGCGCTTGTCTTGATCTCGATGATCTTTGGCATGACGTGGCGAAAACGCCAGCGCTATCTTCCGCCCGAAAACCGCCGGCGCGCCCAGCGCCGGCCGACGCGGGGCGTCCATGAATCGCGATCGCACGCATTTCCTGTTCCTGAACGTCGGGCACTTTCTCGACCACCTGTTCACGCTGATCTTCGCGACCGTTGCGGCGCTCGCGCTGAGCCGCGAGTGGAACCTGAGCTACGGCGATCTGCTCAAATATGCGACGCCCGGCTTCTTCGCCTTCGGAGTGTTTTCGTACCCGGCGGGCTGGCTCGCAGATCGCTGGAGCCGCGAAGGCATGATGGTCGTGTTCTTCGTTGGCATCGGGATCGCATCGGTCGCGACCGGATTCGCCCAGACGCCGCTGCAGGTCGGCATCGGGTTGTTCGTCATCGGCGTGTTCGCGGCGATCTACCATCCGGTCGGGCTCGCGATGGTGACGCAAAAATGGAAGAACACCGGCATGCGTCTGGCGGTGAACGGCGTGTGGGGAAATCTCGGCGTTGCAAGCGCCGCGCTGATCACCGGCTACCTGATCGACAATGGCGGCTGGCGCATGGCGTTCATCGTTCCGGGCGTCTTCTCGATTCTCGTCGGTGTCGCTTACGCAGTGGCGCGGCGGCAGGACATCGCGGCGGAAGGAGCGGCGAAATCCGCACGCGGCGGCATGGCGCAGGCGATGGATGACAAGGGCCTGCTGTTACGTGTGTCGCTGATCGTGTTCATGACGGCCGCCGTTTCCAGCGTCATCTTCCAGGCGACGACCTTCGCGCTGCCGAAGATCTTCGACGAGCGGCTGCAGGGCCTGGCATCGGCCGCCGCCGCATGGCTGCAGGGCCACGGCTTCGGCGGTCGGGCCGATGTCGCCACGATGGTCGGCGTGTTCGCCTTCACGGTTTTCGCGATCGCCTCGATGGCGCAACTCGTCGTCGGCAGCCTGCTCGACCGGTTCGGCGCGCGTTCGGTGTTCATGGGCGCGGCCGCGGTCCAGATTGTCTTCTTCGGCCTGATGGCAGGCTCGCGCGAAGGCTGGGCATTGGCACTTGCGCTCGGCTTCATGCTCGGCGCATTCGGCCAGATTCCGATCAACGATTTCATGATCGGCAAGATGGCGAGCGGCGCGGCGCGGGCGCGGGTCTATGGCATCCGCTACGTGGTGAGCTTCACGGCGCTTGCCGCGGCGCTGCCGCTGATCTCGCTGGTCTACGAGCGCTGGGGCTTCGACACGCTGTTCTACATGCTGTCCGCCGGTGCGGCGGTAATCCTGGCGCTGGTGTCGTGCCTGCCGCGCCGGATGCCGGTGGCGAGCGCGGCGACGGCTTAGTTCTTGGGCATGATCTTATCCGAAAACCGCTTCACACTTTTCGGGATCATACCCCTAATCCCGATGATACGGGTGCCCTGAGAGGATCGTGATCGCGCGGTAGATCTGCTCGAGCAGCATGATGCGCACGAGCTGATGCGGCCAGGTCAGCGCTCCGAAGGCGAGGTGCAGATCGGCGCTTTCCGACAGCGTCGGCGCCAGGCCGTCGGGGCCGCCGATCACGAAGGTCACGTCGCGCCCGCCATCGTTCCAGCCGCGCAGGCGCTTCGCGAAG
>DATEKY010000881.1:0-7059 GCA_035277225.1 Xanthobacteraceae bacterium | reverse complement strand
GGTGGTTACTGGATCGCCCGCTTTCGCGGGCGATGACGAGAGCCGCGCGCGGCGGCGAGTTAAAGCCCCAATATCGCCTTCGCGATGATGTTCTTCTGGATCTCGTTCGAGCCGCCGTAGATCGAGATCTTGCGCCAGTTGAAGTACTGCGGCGCGAGCGGGGCCGCGTAGTCCGGACCGATCGGCGGCTCGTTCCAGCGGTCGTCCTCGGTGTGGCGGAATTGATCCGGCAGCGCGTAGGGGCCGCTCGCCTCCATCAGCAACTCCGAGATGCCCTGCTGGATCTCCGAGCCCTTGATCTTGAGGATCGACGAGGCCGGATCGGGCTTGTTGCCCTTGCGGTTGCGCTCCGCCGCGACGACGCGCAGCTGCGTCATCTCCAGCGCTTTCAGCTCCACCTCGATGGCGGCGATCTTCATCGCGAACCGCTCGTCCTCGATCAGCGGCTTGTCGCCGACGCGCTCCATGCGCGCGATTTCCTTCAGCCGGCGGATCTGCGCCTTCGAGGCGCCGACGCGCGCGATGCCGCTGCGCTCATTGCCGAGCAGGAACTTGGCGCAATCCCAGCCCTTGTTCTCCTCGTAGATGCGGTTCTCGACCGGCACCTTGACGTCGTCGAAGAACACCTCGTTGACCTCGTGGCTGCCGTCGATGGTCTGGATCGGCCGCACCGTGACGCCCGGCGTCTTCATGTCGATCAGCAGGAATGTGATGCCTTCCTGCTTCTTCGCCGACGGATCGGTGCGCGTCAGGCAGAAGATCCAGTCGGCGTATTGCGCCGAGGTGGTCCAGGTCTTCTGCCCGTTAACCACGTAGAAGTCGCCCTCGCGCTTGGCGCTGGTCTTGAGCGAGGCCAAGTCGGAGCCCGCGCCCGGCTCGGAGAAGCCCTGGCACCACCAGTCGTCGAGGTTGGCGATGCGCGGCAGGTATTTCTTCTTCTGGTCCTCGCGCGCGAACGCGATGATCACCGGCCCGACCATCATGGTGCCGAACGGCAGCGGCTCGGGGGCAGGGGCCTGCTGCATCTCCTCCTTGAAGATGTAGAGCTGCACTGCGCTCCAGCCCGTGCCGCCCCACTCCTTGGGCCAGTGCGGCACCGCCCAGCCCTTCTTGTTGAGGATGCGCTGCCAGGTGACGATGTCGTCCTTGACGTAGCGGATGCCCTCGGCGGCCTTCTTGCGGATGCCGTCCGGCAGGTTCTCCTTGAAGAACGCACGCACCTCGTCGCGGAACGCGTTTTCTTCCGGTGTGAAGCGAAGGTCCATGTCAGTGCCTCCGTGAAGCGGTCTCTCGGTCGTCATTCCGGGGCGCCGCGAAACGGCGAGCCCGGAATCCATAACCCCAGTCGGATCGATGTGGCGCTGGTGCTACGTCATTCCTCGTTTCGTGGCTATGGATCCCGGGCTCCGCGCTGCGCGCGGCCCCGGGATGACAGCATCAGTGAATCTCGAACAACCCCGCCGCGCCCATCCCGCCGCCGATGCACATTGTGACGACCGCGTGTTTGGCGCCGCGCCGGCGGCCTTCGATCAGGATGTGTCCGGTCATGCGGGCGCCGCTCATCCCGAACGGATGCCCGATCGAGATCGAGCCGCCGTTGACGTTGAGTTTGTCCTGCGGAATGCCGAGCCGGTCGCGGCAGTAGAGCACCTGTGAGGCGAACGCCTCGTTCAACTCCCACAGGTCGATGTCGTCCATCTTCATGCCGGTACGCTGCAACAGCTTCGGCACCGCGAATACCGGGCCGATGCCCATCTCGTCCGGCTCGCAGCCCGCGACCGCAAAGCCGCGGAACGTGCCGAGCGGCTTCAGGCCCTTCTTCTCGGCCATCTTGGCGCTCATCACCACGCAGGCGGACGCGCCGTCGGAGAGTTGGCTGGCATTGCCGGCCGTGATGTAGCCGCCTTCGCGCACCGGCTTGAGGCCCGCGAGGCCTTCGAGGTTGGTGTCGGGGCGGTTGCCCTCGTCGCTCTTCAGCGTGACCTCTTCGATGCTCTCCGCCTTGGTGTTCTTGTCGACCACCTTTTTCTTCGACGGCAGTGGCACGATCTCGTCCTTGAACTTGCCGGCCTGCTGGCCGCTTGCGGTGCGGCGCTGGCTTTCCAGCGAATATTCGTCCTGCTTCTCGCGGCTGACGTTGTAGCGCGCAGCCACGATATCGGCGGTCTCGATCATCGGCATCCAGACTTCCGGCTTGTGCGCGAGCAGCCAGTCTTCGGTCACCGGGCCGGCGCGCCCGCCCTCCTGCGTCAACGAGATGCTCTCCAGCCCGCCCGCCACGATGCAGTCGGCCTCGCCGGCGATGATGCGCTGCGCCGCCATCGCGATGGTCTGCAGGCCGGACGAGCAGAAGCGGTTCACCGTCACGCCCGATACAGTCACCGGCATGCCGGCGCGGATCGCAGACAGCCGCGCGATGTTGCTGCCGGTGGCTTTTTCCGGCGTGGCGCAGCCGAGCACCACGTCTTCGACCTCGGCCGGATCAATCCCGGCGCGCTCGACCGCGTGCTTCACCACATGGCCGCCCATGGTGGCGCCATGCGTCATGTTGAACGCGCCGCGGAACGCCTTGCCGATGGGCGTGCGCGCGGTGGATACGATGACGGCCTCGCTCATAACTCGCTCCCTGAAATGTTTACGCGGCTTTTGCCACAAGTCCGGAGAATGTCCCGCCTTCGTCCGCAAGCTTGTTCAGCAGTGCGGCCGGCTCGTGGCGCTTGTCGCCGGTCTCCTTCGCCATCTCGCGCAGCCTGTCGCGGATCTTCTTCAAGCCCACCGTGTCGGCCCAGTGCATCGGGCCGCCGCGCCAGGCCGGAAAGCCGTAGCCGTAGAGCCAGACCACGTCGATGTCGCCCGGCCGCGTCGCGATTCCCTCTTCGAGAATGCGCGCGCCTTCATTCACCATCGGATAGATCAGCCGCTCGATGATCTCTTCCTTGGAGACGTTGCGGCGCTTCACGCCCATCCGCACCGAGGCATCGACGATCAGCTTCTCGACCTCGGGGTCGGGGCGCGCCGCGCGGCCTTCATAGAGATAAAAGCCCTTGCTGGTCTTCTGTCCGAAGCGGCCTTGTTCGGCGAGCGTGTCGGCAATCTCGTTGCGCACGCCGCGCTCCTTGCGCGAACGCCAGCCGACGTCGATGCCGGCGAGATCGCTCATCGCGAACGGCCCCATCGGGAAGCCGAACTCGGTCAGCGCGCCGTCGACGTCCTGCGGCAGCGCGCCTTCGAGCAGCAGCTTCTCGGCCTCGATCCCGCGCGCGGACAGCATGCGGTTGCCGACAAACCCATGACAAACGCCGACCACCACCGGCACCTTGTTGATCTTCCGCCCGACCGCCATCGCGGTTGCGAGCACGTCCGGCGCGGTATCCTTGCCGCGGACGATCTCGAGCAGCTTCATCACGTTCGCGGGCGAGAAGAAGTGCATGCCAAGCACGTCCGGAACGCGGGCCGTGACCTTCGCGATCTCGTCGACGTCGAGATAGGAGGTGTTGGTCGCGAGCACCGCGCCCGGCTTGGCGATCTTCTCGATCTTGCCGAACAGCTCCTTCTTGACCGGCATGTTCTCGAACACCGCCTCGATGACGATGTCGGCGTCCTTCAGCGCATTGAGATCGGTCGAAGGCGTGAACAGCGCAAGACGCTTCTGCAGATTCTCCGGCGTCAGCGAGCCGCGCTGCACCGACATCTGGTAGTTCTTCTCGATCGTCGCCATGCCGCGCTTGAGCGCGTCCTCGCTGTTCTCGATGATCGTGACGGGAATGCCGACATTGGCGAAATTCATCGCGATGCCGCCGCCCATCGTGCCGGCGCCGATCACCGCGGCGCGCTTGATCTCGCGCGGCGCGGTATCCTTGCCGATGCCCGGGACCTTAGCGGCCTCGCGCTCGGCAAAGAAAATGTGGCGCTGCGCCTTCGACTGGTCGCCCACGACCAGCTTCATGAACAGGTCGCGTTCTTTCTTTTGCGCCTCGTCGATCGGGGTATCGAGCGTCAACCTGATCGCCTCGATCGCCGCCGCCGGCGCATGCAGGCCGCGCGTCTTCTTGGCGTGCTGCGCGACGATCTCGTCGAATTTGGCCGGATTGGCGCGGATCTCTTTCAGCTTTTCGTCGCGGTCTTTCACGCGAACGAGCGGCCGCTTCTCCGCCAGCACCTTCCTGGCGAATGCGATCGCGCCTTGAACGAGATCGCCCTCCACGATCTCGTCCACCAGGCCCGCCGCAAGTGCATCCTTCGCCGGGATCGGATCGCCCGACAAAATCATCGGCAGTGCCTTCTCGATCCCGACCAGGCGCGGCAGCCGCTGCGTCCCGCCGGCACCCGGGATCAGCCCCAGCTTGATCTCGGGCAGGCCGAGCCGCGTGCCCGCCGCGGCCACGCGATAGTGACAGCCCATGGTGAGCTCGAGCCCGCCGCCGAGCGGCGTGCCGTGCACCGCCGCGATCGTCGGCTTCTTCACCTCGTCGAGCACGGCGATCACCTCGATCAGGCTCGGCGCCTGCGGCGGCTTGCCGAACTCGGTGATGTCGGCGCCGGCGACGAATGTACGCCCCGCGCCCGTCAGGATGATCGCCTCGACCGCGGCGTCGTCGCGCGCCGCGATGACGTTCTCCATGACGCCCTTGCGCACCCCATGGCGCAGCGCATTCACGGGCGGATTGTCGATGGTGATGATGGCGATGTTGCCGTCGCGACGCAGGCTGACCGGATTGTCCAAGGCGCTTCCCTCGATTTTCGTTGCTTATAGCAGGCTTCGAAACGGCGCGCGCGGAGCTGTGGAGGACAATTCCGCGATGCAAAACGCCATTCTGCACGTTGACCGAAACGCTAGGGTGTGGTGCTGTGGCTGTCAACGAACAGACGCGTGAACCACATCGCGCGCGGGCATTCCTGGGAGCGGACAGCGTCGTGACCCTCGAGATCGGTCATGAGTCGTGGGACATCGTGCCGCCGCGCGGCGCGCGCGCACCGATCAATGGCGATCGCAAATTCGTCACCGCACTGGCGCGCGGCCTTGAAGTGCTGCGCTGCTTCACGCCGACCGAAGGCCAGCTCGGCAATGGCGAAATCGCGGAGCGCACGGGTCTGCCGAAGCCGACCGTCTCGCGGCTGACCTATACGCTGACCAAGCTCGGCTATCTGTCGCATGTCGAGCGGCTGGCGAAATACCAGCTCGCGCCGCCGGCGCTCGCGCTCGGCTACACCGCGCTCGCCAACATCCGCATCCGCCAGCTGGCGCGCACCCACATGCAGGAGGTCGCGAACTACGCCGGCGCGGTCGTTGCGCTCGGCACGCGCGACCGGCTCGATCTGATCTATCTCGAGCTCGCGCGCTCCAAGCACGGCGCGATGCTGCGCCTGATGCAGGGCTCGCGCCTGCCGATCACCACCACCGCGATGGGCCGCGCGCTGATCGCCGGCATGCCGGACGAGGAGCGCACCTGGCTGCTCGGCTACATCAAGCGGCAGGAAGGCAAGAACTGGCCGAAGATCAAGACCGGGATCGAGCGCGCCATCAAGGACTTCGAGACGCGCGGCTTCGTGCTCTCGCTCGGCGACTGGGAGCGCGACATCAACGCGGTCGGCGTGCCGCTTATCGCGCCCGACGGCTCCGGCATGTTCGCGTTCAACTGCGGCGCACCGGGATTCCACTTCACGCGTGAAAAGCTCGAAAGCGACATCGGGCCGCGCCTGGTCAACATGGTGCGCAATGTGGAAGTCGCGTTGAGCGGCCGCTAAGGTCGCCTTCGGACAACGAGGGGAAGCGTCATGAAGTGCCGGACCGCCGAACTCGCCCGCCGCATCTGCGCGATCGCCGGCCGCGGCTGACGTGCCCCCCGCCGCAGTCATGGAAGCGCCGGGCGCGCGTGCGCATCCCGCCGCCGCGCCGCTGATCGAAGTGCGCGACGTGAGCGTGCGCTTCGGCGGCATCGTGGCGCTCGACCGCGTCTCGTTCGACATCGCATCGGGCAGCCTGTTCGGCCTGATCGGTCCGAACGGCGCCGGCAAGACCACGCTGTTCAACTGCTTCAGCCGTCTCTACACGCCGAACTCCGGCGATATCGTCTTCGAGGGCCGCTCCATCCTCGACCGGCCGCCGCATCGCATCGCCGAGATCGGCATCGGCCGCACCTTCCAGAACCTCGCGCTGTTCCGCACCATGTCGGTGCTCGACAATGTGCGCGTCGGCAGCCACCCCCTCGGTCACACCGACTTCTTCTCCAACGCGCTGAAGCTGCCATGGACGCGGCGCGAGGAGGAGGAGCTGTCAGATATTGCCTGGGAGCTGATCGGCTTCCTCGATCTGGGCAGCGTGGCGTATCGCCGCGTTGCCGATCTGCCGTTCGGCCTGCAGAAGCGCGTCGAGCTCGCGCGCGCGCTCGCGGCGCGGCCGAAGCTGCTGCTGCTCGACGAGCCCGCCGGCGGCCTCAACCACACCGAAATCCACGGCCTCGGCGCGCTGATCAAACGCATCCGCGACGAGCGCGACATCACCATTCTCCTGGTCGAGCATCACATGAGCATGGTGATGTCGATCTGCGACACCGTCGTGGTGCTCGATTTCGGCAAGAAGATCGCCGAGGGCACGCCGGCGCAGGTGCAGAGCGATCCCGAGGTGATCCGCGCCTATCTCGGGACCACCAAATGAGCCGATTGCTGGAAGCGCGCGACCTCTGCGCCTATTACGGGCCGACCCAGGTGCTGTTCGGGTTGGGGCTCGCGGTCGATGAAGGCGGCATCACCACGCTGCTCGGCGCGAACGGCGCGGGCAAGACCACCACCTTGCGCTCGCTCTCGGGCATGTGCCGCACCAACGGCGATATCCGTTTCGACGGCAAGGCGATCGCGGGGCGCGCCACCGAAGACATCGTGCGGCTCGGCATCGCGCATGTGCCGCAGGGACGCGGCACCTTCTCGCGCCAGACCGTGGAAGAGAACCTCGAGATCGGCGCGATGACGCGGCGCGGCCGCGCGGCGATCGCGGCCGACGTCGAGCGCGTCTACGGCTACTTCCCGCGCCTGAAGGAGCGCCGCGGCCAGCAGGCCGGCACG
>DATEKY010000880.1:0-3425 GCA_035277225.1 Xanthobacteraceae bacterium | reverse complement strand
AAGCGGGCCTGATTCGGCTCCAAACATCACCTCCGCGTCAGCGAGCTTCCCTGCGGGAGAACTCTGCTGATTCGGGATGATCGACACGGACACAACGACTTCGCCTTTTGACTTGGACATGGTTGTCTCCAAGACTGCCGTGGGCCTGAGACCGCTTGGCAGTGGCTGGTTCGAGCAGGTCCTGAGGACGCCGTCGAACAGGGGTGGGACGCACGGCCCTGAGAGCGCGTGCGTGGTGACGGGAAGATTCATCTATACAACCATGTGCCTTCGGAGTCAATAGGCACTTTCGCATTTTTTCATTGCTGAGATACGAGCATACGTATGAGGTGATGTCACAGGAGACCACCCCGAGGCTCACGCCCATATCTCCTCGCGTTCGTAACTTTCTGTCGCAGCTCGCGTTCCGACCACGGCGGCTCGCATCGTGCGTTCCACTCGCTCAGCGCGCGCACCGCCTCGTCGTCTGAGAGATCAAATCCGCGCACGACTCGACAGCAGACACGAAACGTCTGCAGATCGCCCTGCTGTCCGGCGACCGCGGGATCGACGTGCTGGAGAAATGCGCGTGCGCGCTCCGCTGAGCCCGCGGCGGACAACGGTCGTCGCGCTTTGGGAACGCTTGACGGAATCGCGCCACCGACGGCTGGCAGATCCCCCGCCACGAAGACGTCTCGCCAGTGGAGGTACTCAATGCCGACACGAACCGATGGCCGTCGCTTGTGATTGAAGAGTCCCGGCAACCTCGTGGTCTGCGTGCACGACGTTGCGGCCCGATCCGTGAGCAACTCGCGAGCGAGCTCCTTCTGCAGCTGCTCGACTCGGGACGGCGCGATGCCACGGACCCGCCAAAGCACGTGTAGCCGACCAGGCGACGAATGCAGCACGTACGATGGCGGCGGCAGATCCGGTCGCGTGGACAGAGTGGCGAGCAGTCCTGGACCGTCGAGGTCCTCCTCGAGGAACAGATGCCGCACATGCGCGACGGCCTCTCGAGCGCGCGATCGGCCTGGCCGGTAGGCATTCACGCCGACGTACACATTCCAGTCATGTGCGTTCATATGACGAAGCCACGCCTGAAAGCGATCGCTGGTCGCTGTTGTGACAGGCACAATCCGCTGAACCACTTGGCCCGTGCGATAGGTCTTCAGCAGCACACCTATCGAGTCGTCAGGAGCAAAGGCTGCTTGGAGGAAACGTACCGGCGCGCACCGCTCGATCGATCTCACCTTGTCACTCCTTCGTGAGCGTGACCGATCCAGTGAACGGAAGGGGGCAATCGACTCCGGTGATGCTGCCCTGAATGGTGCGGGCCTCGGCCGTTGCGAAACTCCCGAATGTCCCGCGGCATCCGCGCGGCGAGTTGTACTCGCCCTGGGTGCTGATCTGCGCCGGCGGCGTGTTGCCCGGGATCATCGAGGTCGATGACGTCAGGGTGATCGGCAGCCAGCCGTTCTCGGAGCGGACGGTGGTGCGGAAGGACTGCAGATTCGTTTGCGGGACGACCTCGAACGTCCAGGTCACGGTGCCGCTGACCGGCGCTCCGGGTTGCGCACCCGTGGGATCGGGCTGAATCGTCATCGTGCCTCGCCATGTTCCGGCGAGGAACGACTGCGATGGCGACGGTGACGTCGGCGCGGAACCACCGCCTCCGCACGCGATCAGCGGAAGGAACAGGAGCAAGACAAGCAACTGACGGATTGATACCCTCATGACAAGGCTCCTTGCGGCACCGGATGGTCCAGGAGCCGCGATTCGAGCAGGAACCGATCGCTTTGAACGTCGTAGCCGCGCACTGCCGCGACTTGTGTCACGCGACGGTGTCCGCCAATTCGACCGATGTGCACGACGAGGTGAATCGCCAGTCCGATCGCTTCGCGGATACTCCGGTGCGGCAGACCGACGTTCGCGGTTAGCACACAGTGCGCCAGGCGTGTGAGGGCCTGGTCTGCAGAATTCGCGTGGATCGTGCTGAGACTCCCGAGGTGCCCGGTGTTCAGCGCCTGCAGCAGGTCGAACGCTTCCGCGCCACGAACCTCACCAACCAGGATGCGATCGGGCCGATGCCGCAGGGCCGCACGAAGGAGGTCCGCTATCGTGACTGGAGGCAGCGGCGCCTCCTGACCGAGCGGTGGCTGCGCACGCCGCGCTTCGAGCCGAACTACGTTCGGTTTGTTCAGATGAATCTCTGCGGTTTCCTCGATCAGGACAATGCGATCGTGATCGGGAATGTGCGCGGCCAGCGCGTTGAGCAGTGTGGTCTTGCCAGTGCCGGTACCACCAGAGATCAGGACGTTCTGCTCAGTCGCGATTGCGCCGGTTAGTTCCCTCGCGGTCGCAGCAGTCAGCGAGGCGATCGCAACGAGGTCGTCGAGGCTGTAGCGGCGTGTGAACTTCCGGATGGTCAGGACCGGACCCGCAACAGCGCAAGGCGGGAACATCGCCGCCACACGGGAGCCGTCCTCGAGTCGCGCATCCAGAAGCGGCTGTGCGTCGGAGATCTCGTCGCCGCACGCCCGTGCGATGTTCTTGATCGCGACCGTCAGGTTCCGCGTTTCAAGGGTTCGATCCGCCACAGCCTCGATGGTGCCGTCGCGCTCCACGAAGATGTGCCGGCCTCCGTCGTTGACCATGACCTCGGTGATCGTCGGATCGCAGAGGAGATCCTCGATCGGTTTCAGGAACGGCAGAATCCGGTCAAGGCTGCTCACAACTGCCCCCGTGCCACCTGGTCGAAGTAGCTCGTCTGGACATCGAGGTAGTGCGGCTTCAGGTAGCAGAACTGCGGACGCATCGGATTGAGGCCGTCGTACGGCAACGCGATCGCCTGCCCGTTCTGCAACTCGGTGAAGACGCGCGGAGAGAAGATGTACTCGTGATGCGGCGCGTAGCTTTTGCTCGCACTCACCGTTTGCCTTGCGGCAGTTGCCCTGCCCGTCAGCAGGGAGATGTGTGCGCCCTGGCCGCCTTCGGACAGCGTGTAGTGGGCCTTGAGACGGTCGCGCCGACCGCACAAGTCCGCGGCGGCTCGCGCGGTGAATTCGTCGCTGGTCGCGAGGAACAACTTGGTCCGGAAGCATTGGAGCAACGTGCGCCAACTCTCGTCACCGGGAAGCGCGGAACGAAGCGAGCTGACGCTCTGAGTCGCGACGATGGGAATGAGCCGTGCCTGACGTGATAGCGCGAAGGTTCGCTCGTCGCCCGTCGGGTCGGTTTCGCCGACGGTCGCGAACGCGTGGTATTCGTCGCACACAAATAGCAGATCACGCCAGATCCGCTCAGGGTGCGCCGTGATCTTCGGGATGCGCTGGATGACTGCGCGCTGGAAGTCCAGCTTCAACATCACGCCCACGGCGCGCGCAAGCCCGGGGTTCAGACCGACCGGGAAGTTGAGCGCCAGCACATGGCCCGATTCGAGCAGTTCT
>DATEKY010000879.1:0-2059 GCA_035277225.1 Xanthobacteraceae bacterium | reverse complement strand
TCGTACGACAAATTGCTCCAAAACGAAGAGGCGCGATGGCACTGCTGGCGCTTCGGCGAGTCCGGTGGGGGCCCCTAGCGTCGTTTGCCGCGCAGTGCCGGCGTGGACGCAAACGGAGCATTGCGGACATCGACCGGCGGCTCCGCCCGATGCGATTCGACGTGAATGACCCGATGTATGGTCCGGCCGCGCGTTGCAAGAGGTTTCGTCAACCTGGCAGATACGGTCTTGCATCAATGTATTCGGTCTCTGATTGGAGCATGTGCTCCGGGCCATCATGGATATCAGCGCGCATGCGATCTTCTTAGCGGATAGGCCTCATCGGGCCGTTCGGGTCACCAGTGTTCGCACGCGCCGGGAAGACCGGTCCTCCATCGTCGTCTCATCCTCTCGCAGAACTCGGCGGGTAAGCTATTGATTACGTCATCGATAGTCTCCTGGCTTTGCGCTGTTCCTTTGTTCGTGCCTGGCGACCGTTCCTTCGTCCCGACCTGCGGGTTCAGAGGTGCGCCGCGCGCAGGGCCCGTCAAGGTTGGCCGTCGCGCGTGCCTTGCCCCTCGCGCCGGCGTTGCCAGGCCACGCCTTGGCGGGCCCGAGCACGGCGCGAGGATTAAGCAGGTTGGTACGCTGCCTCATTGGTCTTGACGCACTCGAAGGCGCGCCCCTTGTGAAGAACCGCCCAGGCGATACGGGCCAGCTTGTTGGCGAGCGCAACCGCCAGCACATTGTGGTGTAGGCGCTTCTTCGCGGCCTCGATCCACGACTTGAGCCCGTAGCGGTCCCAACGCTTTGGCCCGATCTTGACCAACACGACCCAGGCAGCCTGAACGAACAGGCTGCGCAAATAGCGATTGCCGCGCTTCGATATGCTGCCGAGGATCGTGCGGTCACCGGTCGATAGCTGTTTCGGCACGAGCCCGAGCCAGGCGCCGAAGTCGCGGCCTTTTGAGAACGCATCGCCGGTGCCGATCGCGGCCACCATCGCGCTCGAGATGATCGGGCCGATGCCCGGGACCGACATCAGTCGCTCGCAGCCTTTGTCTTGACGAGCCAACGCTTCGATCTCACCGGAGAGGTCCGCAATGCGCGCGTCCAGGCGGCGCCAGTCCGCCGACAGGTCCTCGAGGATGCGCAACATGCGGGGCGAGAGCGCATTGGTTCGCGTCGCAAGGATGCCCGGCAACTCAGCCCGCAGGAAACGCAGCCCTTGCCGCACCGCGATGCCCCGCTCCAACATGAAGGCGCGGATCTGATTGATGATGCCCGTGCGCTGACCGACAAACCGCTCGCGCACCCGGTGCAGCGCCTGCAAGTCGAGTTGGTCGGCCGTCTTGGTAGCGACGAACTTCATGGTGGGGCGTTGCACCGCCTCGGCGATTGCTTCCGCATCGCGATAGTCGTTCTTTTGACCTTTGGAATACGGACGCACATACTTTGCCGGCATCAGCCGCGCATCATGACCAAGTCCCCTTAGCGTGCGACTGAGGTGATGCGCGCCGACGCAGGCCTCCATGCCGATCCGACACGGCGGCAGATTGGCGAGCCGGGCCTCCACCTGGCCACGCGACCATTTCTGCCGCAGCACGACGGCACCGCGCTGATTTTGGCCAACGATGTGGAACGAGTTCTTGCCGATATCGATGCCGATTACGGCGGGCGAGTTGTCGAGTTTCCGTGACATGGCGTGCTCCTGTCTTCGGTGCCCCCTGCCAGCATTCGCTGCAGGCAGGGCGGGAGCACGGCCGGACCATTCCATTAGCCGACATTCCCCGAACGCAAAGATTTCCGTCCCACTGCGACCCTCGACCCCAAGCTCGAATCCTTTGCTCGTCGTTGGGCGAGTAACGCGAGTGGCCGAATGCGAGCTTTGCGACAAATCGGCGCTACCGCGATTACCGCTCCCAGGTCCGCAACAAAGTGCTAGGCTCCTTTTTGTCGCAGCGGCGTCGTTAGATTGGTCGTTCGGAGGGGCTGTGACGGAGCAGCGGGTTCAAAGGCGATTGGCAGCAATCTTGGCCGCCGACGTGGTCGGTTACTCTGCATTGATGCAGCGCGCTGA
>DATEKY010000878.1:0-6982 GCA_035277225.1 Xanthobacteraceae bacterium | reverse complement strand
TCGAGGGTATCGGACATGCGCTCCCTGTAAGGAAAGTTCCTGAAAATTCAAGCGATTCCGGAGCCCGGCGAAGGCCGGCGTCATTGCCTGGCACGGCGCGCCCGACGCATGGGACTTGCGGTGCCGCCGAGGCTCGTGATGAACTTGACGGTGAGAATTCCCGGAAAACGCATGCGCATCCATATCTCGCATGAGACCCGCTATCGCTACGACGCGCCGATCAACGGCGTGATCCAGACGCTGCGCCTCACGCCGCGCAACCATGACGGCCAGTACGTCGTCCATTGGCGCATCGATGTCTCGGAAGACTGCCGTCTCGACGTGCACGAGGACGCGTTCGGAAACATCACGCACACCTTCACCGCCGAAGGCCCGTTCACCGAACTCGTCGTGCAGGTCGAAGGCGAGGTCGATGTGCAGAACACCGCCGGCATCGTGCGCGGCACGATCGAGCGGTTTCCGCCGAGCCTCTATCTGCGGCCGACGCCGCTGACCGAGATCGACGGCGCCATCGCGGAATTTGCCCGCGACGTGCGCAGCCAGTCCGACGACACGCTGCCGATGCTGCACGCGCTGCTCGGCCGCATCCACAGCGGGATGACGTTCGACGTGACGCCCACCCAGACCTCCACCACCGCGGCGGAAGCCTTCGCGCTCAAGCGCGGCGTGTGTCAGGACCTCACCAATGTGTTCATCGCGGCGGCGCGGTATCTCGGCGTCCCGGCACGCTACGTCGGCGGCTATTTCCACCGTGCCGACGGCGTGACCCGGCAGGATGCCGGCCATGCCTGGGCCGAGGCGCACGTTCCCGCGCTCGGCTGGATCGGCTTCGATCCGGCCAACGGCATCTGCACGACGCAGGCGCATGTGCGCGTCGCGGTCGGGCTCGATTATCTC
This sequence comes from Xanthobacteraceae bacterium, assembly GCA_035277225.1. Classification (GTDB taxonomy): domain Bacteria; phylum Pseudomonadota; class Alphaproteobacteria; order Rhizobiales; family Xanthobacteraceae; genus PALSA-894. The sequence goes on along the minus strand of DATEKY010000878.1, from coordinate 6,085 downwards.
GGCGCCGCCCCGGTGCGCGGCGCGCGGCGCGGCGGCGGCACCGAGAGCCTCACGGTGAGCGTGCTGGTCGATCAGGCGGCCCGGCAGGTGCAGAGCTAAGGCGCCGTCACCCCTGCACAAATTCCCTTGCTGCAGCGCATTGCGGCCCCCTCGCCCGCACCGCTATAAGTCCGCCCGCGGCGCTGAGGGGTAGGGAGTCGTCATGACCTATTGTTGCGGGATTCTGGTCCGTGACGGGCTCGTCATGATGGCCGACACGCGCACCAACGCCGGCCTCGACAACATCTCGACCTTCCGCAAGCTGCACGTCTACGGCGTGCCGGGCCAGCGCATCATGGCGCTCGCCTCCTCGGGCAACCTGTCGATCAGCCAGTCGGTGGTCTCTACCGTGACCGAGGGCATCGAAAATCCCGAAACCAGGGAGCTGGAGACGCTGCTCAACGCGCCGACCATGTTCCAGGCGGCGCAGCGAATGGGCCAGGCGATCCGCCAGGTGCACAGGCTCGAGGGCGACGCCCTCGAGGCGGCCGACGTGAAGTTCGACGTCTCGTTCCTGTTCGCAGGCCAGATCAAGGGCGAGAAACTGCGCCTGTTCATGATCTACGGCGCCGGCAACTTCATCGAATGCTCGGTGGACAGCCCCTATCTGCAGATCGGCGAGCACAAATACGGCAAGCCGGTGCTCGACCGCGCCATCAGCTACGGCGTCGATCTCTACGACGCGCTCAAGATCGGCCTGATCTCGATGGACTCCACCATGCGCTCGAACCTCGGCGTCGGCATGCCGATCGACCTGCTGGTGGTGCGGCGCGATACCTGCGAGGCCGAGCTCAACTATCGAATCGAGCCGGGCGAACCGTATTTCCATGATCTGCGCGAGCGCTGGTCGGCCGCGCTGCGCCAGGCGCACATGAACATCCCCCGTCCGCCCTACGGGGGCGGATAGTTCCAGCGGCCATTGTTAACCCACGGTTAGGGATCGCGGAGGAATTGCCGCGTTTCGAAGCACCGCAGCGCCGCCGTCTGATACCGCTTCAAGCCTTTCAAAAGCACTGCGCGATACGGTTCCGGCAATTTAGCTGGTCAGCCCGAGGGGACGCCCGTGTGGCGTGAGGCTCTGACGCGACTCGCGCAGTACCGTGAGCGCAGACTGAACGGACGTGCGCGCGCCATCGGCGCGGCGCCGGTCGGTCTCGTCGTTCTCGTCGCGATCGTGTGCGTCGTGGTCGCCGTCCTGTCTGCTGCCGAGCGAGCCGACGACGTCCAGTTGCAGCAGGAGCGCCGCCTCCTCACCCACGCGATCGCCGATCGCGGACAGCGCGTGCTGCGCGAACTCGAGAACGTCGCCGCCTCGAGCGACATCGTGTTGCAGCTTCACTACAACTTCGATCCTGACTGGGTGCATCATCTGGTCGGCCTGCGGCTTGCGACCTTCTTCGACCATGATCATGTCTTCGTGGTCGATCGCGCCGACCGCCTCACTTACGCGATGCTCGAAAACAAGAGCGTCGATCCGGCGCGCTTCGAATCGGCGCGCAACGATCTTGGGCGCATCATCGAGCTTCTGCGCGGCGTCGCGCAGCCGTTCGAGGACGAGGTCGTGCTCTTTCCCTCGACCGATCTTGCGACCAACCTCAACCGTCCGCGCCGCGCGCAGCGGCTGCAGCTGTTCATGAACCGCCCGGCGATCGTCGCCGGCGTCGGCACCAACGTGGCGGACAACATGGGCGTGGCGCCGGGCGCGCCGGCCACGCTGGTGCTTGCCGTCAAATATCTCGACGGGCAGCTTCTCTCCGACATCAGCGCGCGCTTCGACCTGCCCAATCTGCGCACGATCGGCCATGAGGCGCCGAACAAGGGCGAGACCTTCGCCATCCTCTCGGACGGCGCCGGTGCGCCGATCGCGCGCTTCGCCTGGATCCCGAACCAGCCCGGCGGCAAGATCGTCAACACGGTATTGCCGTTCATGACGATCGCGTTCGGCGGCTTCGCGCTGCTGACCGGATTCGCACTGCGCTACATCCGCCGCACCGCCATGAAGCTTGCCGAGGGCGAGAACCGCCTGCGCCATCTGGCCCTGCATGACCCCCTGTCGGGCCTTCCGAACCGCACGGCGTTCAGCGACCGGCTCGCCGCCGTCATCGCCGCCTCCGGCCGCGACGGCGCGCCCGCCGCGGTGCTCGCGATCGACCTCGATCACTTCAAGGACATCAACGACACGCTCGGCCATCACATCGGCGACGGCCTGATCGGCGTCGTGGCCCAGCGCCTCAAGCACGCGCTGCGCCGCGACGATCTCGTTGCGCGCCTCGGCGGCGACGAATTTGCCGTGATCACCACCGAGGCACCCGACGTCGCGTCGCTCGAACGTTTCGCCGACCGCGTGATCGCGATCCTGCGCGCGCCCTACTCGATCAGCGGCCACACGCTGGTGATCGGCGCCAGCGTCGGCATCGCGGTGATCGAGAGCGACGGCACCGATGCGGCCGACATCATGCGCCGCGCCGACGTCGCGCTCTATCGCGCCAAGAACGAAGGCCGCAGCCGCGCCTGCATCTACGATGCCGACATGGACGCCGACCTGCGCGAGCGCAAGCAGCTGGAGAAGGACCTGCGCGAGGCGATCGCCGACGACGGCCTGTCGGTCGCCTATCAGCCGATCATGAACGCGAGCGGCGAGAAGATGGCCGGCGTCGAGGCACTGTGCCGCTGGAAACATCCGACGCGCGGCGACGTGCCTCCCATGGAGTTCATCCCGATCGCAGAGCGCAGCGAACTGATCATTCCGCTCGGCGAGTGGGTGCTGCGCAAGGCCTGCATCGAGGCGAAGCCGTGGACCGGCCTGGCCATCGCGGTCAACGTCTCGCCGCTGCAGTTCCGCCGCCAGGACTTCGTCGAGGTGGTGGAACGCATTCTCGCCGAGACTGGTATCGATCCGCGCCGGCTTGAGCTGGAGCTGACCGAGTCCACGCTGCTCGGCAACGTCGACGATGCCGAGAAGGCGATGCATCGCCTCAAGGCGCGTGGCGTGCGCTTCGCACTCGACGACTTCGGCACCGGCTATTCGAGCCTCTTGTATCTGCGCCGCTTCCCGTTCGACCGCATCAAGATCGATCGCTCGTTCGTGCGCTCGATCGAGACCGCGGCCGACGCCGCCTCGATCGTGCACGCCATCGTCAGCCTCGGGCGCGGGCTGGGCATGAAGGTGACGGCGGAAGGCGTGGAGACCGCCGAGCAACAGCTCTTCCTGCGCGCCGCCGGCGTGCATTCGATGCAGGGCTACCGCTTCGGCAAGCCGCAGCCGGCGCACGACATCTCGGCGCGGCTCGGGCAGGTCCACTTCGCCGCATTGCAGGCCGCGGCGAGCTAACCCTCGTCAGATCTCCCGATCACATCGGCGGCGCGACGCCGCGGCCGACGTTCACGCGCGGCGTGGTCAGCGTGCCGTCCGGCAGCTTGGTCGCGGCCGAGATGAAGATCGGGGCGCCCGCCTTCAACTCGCTCTTGTCGCCCGGCGTGTAGGTCACGATCGGCGTATCCTTGCCGACCAGGATCTTCTTCTCCCCGTCCTTGTATTTGAGCGTCAGCGTCTGTCCGTCGCTGGTCGCCGCGCTCTGCTCGACCGCGCCGTTGGTCATGGTGCTGGAGGGCTGCAGGTCCCAGCCGCGGTGCCCGTCGCCGGTGCCGCGCATCGCCTCGGGAAAGATATGCACCTCGAGCGCCTTCTGGCTGCCGTCGGGCTGCGGCATGCCGGCGACGCCCACGTAAGAGCCCTGCTTGATGTCGGCGAGCGAGGATTTGGTCAGCGCCACCACCATCACGTTGTCCGGCAGCTTGACCTTCACCTCCGCGCCGGCGCGGGTCTTGATCACGTAGAGGTCGCCCTCCACGCGCTCGATCGCGCCGCGCACCCGCACGGTGTCCTGCGCGATGGCCGGAAGCGCGAGACCAAGCATTGCGATCATTGCAACGGTAACAGCTGACCGGGACATGGAATCCTCCCCCGAAGGCATTTTCGATATGAACGCCGCGCCGCCCTGATTATTCCGCGTGCTTACTTATCGACGGGCAGGCAAGCTATACTCACTCGCAATGACACAAACCGCAAACATTGGCGCAAGCGGTCCGGACACGGGAGCCGCGCCGCTCATCCATCCGCTCTACGTGCGCATCACGCACTGGATCAACGCGCTCGCGATGCTGGTGATGATCGGCTCGGGCTGGCAGATCTACAACGCCTCGCCGCTGTTCGCCTTCACCTTTCCGCGCAATTCGCTCGGCGGCTGGCTCGCCGGCGGCCTGCTCTGGCACTTCGCTGCGATGTGGCTGCTGGTCGTGAACGGGCTCATCTATGTGGCAATGGGTCTCGCAACCGGCCGTTTCCGCCGCAAGCTGTTGCCGATCCGCCCGCGCGAGGTCGTCGGCGATGCCAAGGCGGCGCTGACCGGAAAGCTGCGCCACGACGATCTCAGCCGCTACAACGCCGTACAAAAGCTCGTCTACATCGGCATCCTGCTCACCGGCGTGGTGATCGTGCTGTCCGGGCTGGCGATCTGGAAACCGGTGCAGTTTCGTCCGCTCGCCGACCTGTTGGGCGGGTACGACGCGGCGCGCTACGTTCACTTCTTCGCGATGGCGGCGATCCTTGCCTTCCTTGTTGTCCATATTGTCATGGCGATCCTGGTGCCGAGATCGCTGCGCGCGATGATCACGGGACGATGACGATGCGTAAGCCGCGCAATACGACCGTCGATGCCGGACTCCTGATCAAGGACGCGGCGAAGCTGCTGCCCAATCCGTCGCGCCGGCTGTTCCTGCGCAATACCGCGAGCCTGGGCGCGCTCGCGCTCCTGACCGGCTGCGATATCGTCGACGGGCCATCCTCAGAACGTGCGCTGCGCATCGTGTCGAACTTCAATGACTGGGTACAGGCGCGCCTGTTCAACCCCGATCGCCTGGCCGAAACCTATCCGGAAAGCGCGATCAAAAATCCGTTTCCGTTCAACGCCTACTATTCCGAGCAGGAAGCGCCCGACGTCGACGAGGACACCTACAAGCTCGTGCTCGACGGGTTGATCGACAGCAAGCAGCCTTGGACGATTGACCAGCTCTACGCGTTGCCGCAGCAGACCCAGATCACGCGCCTCATTTGCGTCGAAGGCTGGAGCGCGATCGGCAAATGGACCGGGGCGCCGCTTGGCGACTTTTTGCGCCGCATCGGCGCCGACCTGACCGCGAAATACGTGCACTTTGCCTGCGCCGAGGGCTACTCGGTCTCGATCGACATGCCGACCGCACTGCACGCGCAGACGCAGATGACGTTCAAGTTCGGCGGGGAGACGCTGCCGGTGAAATACGGCTTCCCGATGCGCATCCGCATGCCCACGAAGCTAGGCTTCAAAAACCCCAAGCACGTCGTCGGGCTCTCGGTGTTGAACAATTACACCGGCGGCTATTGGGAAGACCGGGGATACAATTGGTTCAGTGGATTGTGAGAGTCTCTCTCCGTCACCCTGAGGCGCTCGGCCGAAGGCCGAGCCTCGAAGGGTGACGGCCCGGCGCGTGCCCGATCATCAAGCCCTCGCTTCGCTCGGGCTCCTCAGGATGACGGCGAGAGGGTTCGCTAATCCAGCTTCGCGCCCGATCGCTTCACTACATCGCGCCATTTCGCCGAATCCTGCGCGATCGTCGCGGCGAAGTCTTCCGGCGTGCCGCCGGCCGGCTCGTCGCCGATCGAGGCGAAGCGCTCCTTGAAGGCGGGCGACGCGATCGCGCGGTTGATCGCGGCGTTGAGCTTGTCGACGATCGGCCGCGGCATGCGTGCTGGGCCGATCACGCCGCTCCAGGTCGGCGCCGCGTAGCCGGTGACACCCGCTTCCGCGACCGTCGGCAGATCCGGAAAGCCGGGCGAGCGCCGCTCGCCGGTCACCGCGAGCGCGCGCACCGTGCCGGAGCGCGCATGCGGCGCGATCGAGTTCAGGCTCTCGAACATCAGCTGCACGCGGCCCGCAATCAGGTCGTTGATCGCCGGCGCGCCGCCCCGATACGGGATGTGAACGATCTCGGTCCCGGTCATGAACTTGAA
>DATEKY010000877.1:0-7196 GCA_035277225.1 Xanthobacteraceae bacterium | reverse complement strand
CGCTCGCGGCGCGAAATGCGTTCCACTCGTCCCAGGCGAGCCCGTCGCCGATCACCGGCCGCAGGTTTGCCTGCGCGAAAGCCGCGGCGGTGCCGGGCAGCACGCCGTTGAGCACATAGATCGTGGCGTCGGGGGCGACCGCACGCGCGCGCCGCGCTTCGGCAAGGTTGGCGACGAAGAACGTCGCGCAGCCGGCGTTTGCCAGCGCGCCGGCAACCTGCTCGATCCCGCAGCCATAGCCGTCGGCTTTCACCACGGCGGCGCATTGCGCCGGCGCGGCGCGTTCCTGCAGCGCGCGCCAGTTCGCGACGATCGCTTGGAGGTCGATGGTCAGGATGCCGCCGGCTTCGGACTCATCGGGGCCGGAAATCTCAGCCATGCACGATCATCGGCCGCCGCGGGGTCAGGAACAAGCCGTCAGTCTCCCGTGCGCTGCGGCAGGTGACCCTGATCCGCCAGATCGGAGAAGCGCGTCACGTCGGCCTTGAACTGCAGCGCGATGGTGCCGGTCGGACCGTGACGCTGCTTGCCGATGATGACCTCGGCCTTGCCGTGCACCAGTTCCATCTCGGTCATCCACTTGAAGTGCTCTTCGGTGCCGGGGCGCGGCTCCTTGTTCTTCAGGTAATATTCCTCGCGGAACACGAACAGCACGACGTCGGCGTCCTGCTCGATCGAGCCTGATTCACGCAAGTCCGACAGCTGCGGACGCTTGTCGTCGCGGCTTTCCACCTGGCGCGAGAGCTGCGACAGCGCCAGAATCGGAACGTTAAGTTCCTTCGCCAGCGCCTTGAGGCCGGTGGTGATTTCGGTCACCTCCTGCACGCGGCCTTCCTGCGCGCGCTTGCCCGAGCCGGAGAGCAGCTGGATGTAGTCCACCACCAGCAGGTCGAGACCTCGTTGCCGCTTCAGCCGCCGCGCGCGCGCCGTCAACTGCGAGATCGAGATGCCGCCGGTCTCGTCGATATAGAGCGGGATCGTCTCCATCTCGCGCGCCATCCCGGCGATGCGGTCGAAGTCGGACGGATCGATCTCGCCGCGCCGGATGCGGAACGAGGGGATCTCGGTCTGCTCCGCGATGATGCGGGTCGCGAGCTGCTCGGCCGACATTTCGAGCGAGAAGAAGCCGACGATGCCACCGTTGACCGATTCCATGCGCCCGTCCGGGCGCACTTCGCCGCGCCAGGCCTTCGCGATGTTGTAGGCCATGTTGGTGGCGAGCGCGGTCTTGCCCATGCCGGGACGGCCCGCGAGCACGATCAGGTCGGAGTGCTGCAGCCCGCCCATCATGCGGTCGACATCGTGCAGGCCGGTCGCAAGCCCGGACAGCTTGCCGTCGCGCTGATAGGCGCGCGCCGCCATGTCGACCGCGGTGGTGAGCGCGGTCGCGAAGCGCTGGAACCCGCCGTCGTAGCGGCCGGTCTCGGCCAGTTCGTAGAGCCGCCGCTCCGCGTCCTCGATCTGCTCGCGCGGTGGAAGGTCGACCGGCGCGTCATAGGCGACGTTGACCAGATCCTCGCCGATGATGATCAGCGAGCGCCGCATCGCGAGATCGTAGATGGTGCGGCCGTAATCCTCGGCGTTGATGACCGTGGTCGCCTCGGCTGCAAGGCGCGCGAGGTACTGGCTCGCGGTCAGCCCGGAGACGTCGAGGTCGGGCGGCAGGAAGGTCTTGAGCGTGACCGGGCTTGCGACCTTGCCGGCGCGGATCAGGCTGGCGGTCAGCTCGAAGATCTTGGCGTGGATCGGCTCGAAGAAGTGCGGCGGCTCGAGGAAATCCGAAACGCGGTAGAACGCCTCGTTGTTGACCAGGATGGCGCCCAGCAGCGCCTGTTCCGCCTCGACATTGTGCGGAGCAGCGCGGAAGACAGGTGTATCGGGCGCGGACTTACGCGCGCTTTGTTCGCCAGCCATGATTGTGAACGCACTCGTGTGCCCAACCGGAGTCGCGTCTTAGCACCAGCGCGCAGGCGTGACGATTGCGCGATTGCCTTGTCCACGATGTACACCGCTGTTCGAATTCGCCGAATGAATCCGAGAAATAGCGCTTGACGGACTAGTGTCCGAGCGCGCCGGAAACGCTTCTTGCCGAAGAATCTACTCGCCGGCGAGGCGGAGCGGCGGACGGCTGCCGCCTTCGCTGCCGCGCAGCCGCGCTTCCTCGCGCGCAATGTAGTCGCGCGTGTTCGGAACCACGCCCTGCCGTTTCGCCAGTTGAAGCTGGAACACCATCATGCCCTGCTCGCGGAACGACATCTCGGACGCCGCGAGATAAAATTCCCACATGCGGATGAACCGTGCGTCGTAGATCCGTTCCAGGTCGTCGCGATGCGCGAGGAAGCGGTCGCGCCAGTGTTTCAGCGTCTCGGCGTAGTGGAGGCGCAGAACCTCGATGTCGGTGACCAGAAATCCGGCGCGCTCGACCGCCGGCAGCACTTCGGAGAGCGCCGGGATATAGCCGCCGGGGAAAATATATTTGCCGATCCACGGATTGGTGATGCTGGGACCTTCCGAGCGGCCGATCGAGTGCAGCAGGATGGCGCCATCGCCCTCGAGCAGCTCGGCACACTTGCGGAAGAACGCGTCGTAGTGGACGACCCCGACATGCTCGAACATCCCGACCGACACGATTCGGTCGAAGCGCTCGGTGACGTCACGGTAGTCCTGCAGGCGGAACGCGACCCGGCTGGCGAGGCCCTTCTCCTCGGCGCGCTCGCGCGAGAGCGCAAGTTGTTCCTCCGACAGCGTGACGCCGGTCACCCGCGCGCCGCACATCTCGGCGAGATAGAGCGCCATCCCGCCCCAGCCGGACCCGATGTCGAGCACGCGCGCGCGCGGTTCGACCAGGAGCTTGGCCGCGATGTGGCGCCTCTTGGCGAGTTGCGCGTCGTCCAGCGACTGTTCGGGGTGCTCGAAATAGGCGCAGCTGTATTGCCGGTCGGCGTCGAGGAACAGCGAGTAGAGCCGCTTGTCGAGGTCGTAGTGATGCGCGACGTTGGCGCGTGAGCGGGCGGGCGGATTGAACTGCGCCAGGCGGCGCCAGAGATAGCGCACGACCCATTGCAGTCGGCCGAACCATGGCGCCTTGCCGCCGTAGTCCTGGGACATCGCCAGCAGAAGAAAATCCGCGATCGAGCCGCGCTCGACCACCAGCGTCCCGTCCATGTAGGCTTCACCGACCGCGAGTTCCGGGTCGAGCAGGATCGCCAGTTCGGTCCATCGCGTCTTGAAGCGGATGGCGACCGGTTCGCCGGTGCCGTCACCGAACTGCAGCACCGTCCCACGCGCCGTCGTCAGGCGCAGCGTTCCGCGTCGGATAAACGACCCCAACACATACTGCAGGACGCGATCCATCGTACGCCCCAACAAATCGCCGCAAGCCCCTGAGGGCCGCGGCAGAAACGCTGGAAGACAAAGCCGCGACCGGGACTAACGGAGCACCTTCACTCCACCTAGGAACAGAGTGAAGAATGACAACACCATTAGAACAAAATTCGGTCTTACCGGCAATGCGGCGGAGGCGGCGGCGCCCTTCGCCCCGAGCATGCCGCGGGCGGGGCGATTTTGTCCCCAAGGCTCACGGAATCCGCTAGATACGGGGCGGGCGCTTCGGCGGGCGCGTGGGAGGCAATCAAGTGTCCGGTTTCGGTCGGATCGTGCTGTTGGGGGCCATTGTCGCGACGGTGGCGGGCATTGCCGGCCTGCGCGCGCAGACGCAGCTGGCCGACCCCAAGGACGCCCCGCGGATCTTCGCCTCGACCTGTTCGGCCTGTCACAAGAGCCCGCAAGGGCTGGCAAAAAGCGGACAGGTCGCGGGCTTCCTGCGCCAGCACTATACCACCGGCCCAGAGATGAGCGCCGCGATGGCGGCCTATCTGGTCGCTGCCGGCAGCGCTCCGGCCAAGAAGGACCGGGAAAAGGCAGCCGCCGCGGGCCACTCCGCCGATCCGGCGTCCAAGGGCAAGACCAGGAAGCAGGAGGCCACGTCCCAGCCGGGCGCGGATGGGAAAGAGCCGCGCAGCTTGCGCGGCAAGCAGTTGCAGGCGAAGTCGCACGACGACCGCAGTGCCGACCGCGCCGCGCATCCGGCGCCGGCCCCGGTCCCTCCGCCTCCCGCGTCGGCGGCCGATGCCGCAGCGCGCCAGGCGACTGTTCTGGCCCCGGCTCCGACCCCGGCAGCGCCCGAGCAACACACCGCGACCCCGGCGCCTGAGCCGGGACCGCCGCTGATGACGCTCGACATCCCCTTGCCGGAGATGCCGACCGCGCCGCCCGCCGACCTCACTCAGTCGGTCTTCGCGTCCTCGCCGGTGCCCTGATCGCCGGCCGCCGCTTCGGGCTTCTCGAAGAACGCCGCGGCATCGGCAGCCGCCGCCTCTTCCTCGGTCTCCTCGCGGCGCTGCGTCACGTCCTCGCCACGCGCCTGACGCTCGGCCTCGTCGGCATTGCGCGCGACGTTGATCGTGATCGTCGCCTCGACTTCCGGATGCAGGGCGACCGGCACCGTGTGCAGCCCGATGGCCTTGATCGGGAGCTGCAGCTGGATCTGGTTGCGGTCGACCGTGAAGCCGCCCGCGGTGAGCAGCGCGGCGATGTCGCGCGCCGACACCGAGCCGAACAGCTGCCCGACGTCGGAAGCCTGGCGCACCACGATGAAGCTCTTGCCGTTGAGCTTGCCGGCGACGGCGTCGGCATCCTTCTTCTGTTCGAGGTTGCTCGCTTCGAGTTGCGCCTTCATGCCCTCGAATTTGGCGCGGTTGTCCTTGGTGGCCCGAAGGGCTTTGCCCTGCGGCAGCAGGAAGTTGCGCGCGAAGCCGTCCTTCACGCGAACGACTTCACCCATCTGGCCGAGCTTGGCGACACGTTGCAGCAGGATCACTTCCATCTTGGTCTCTCCGTTCTTTGCATGGGGTTGATTTCAAGAAAAATTGGTTGAGCCGGGCGGCGGGCGGCTCGCGGCGACGCGCGCACGCAGCGAAAGCATGGTCTCGATCAGGCCGAGCACGCACATCACCAGCAGTACCGGCCAGCTGAACACCACAGCGGTGAAGTAAAGTCCGGTGAGCATGGCGCCTCGCCCGGCGATGCCGAGCGTGACGAAATGCACCATCGCAAAACCGAGCAGCGCATAGGCGAGCAGCAGGCTCGCGGTGAAGATGCTGCCGATCAGTCCGAGCAGCTCGGGCAGGAAAATCGCCCCGGCCGCAGTCGCGAGCGCTGCCGGCGCGAACGGCGGAAACGTCATCTGCGCGATCTTCGGCCAGGGACGGCGCAGCCGCCCCGACACTTTCACGATCAGCGCCGCGAGCCAGACATTGAGGAGACTGATCAGCGTGAACCCGACCGCCTTCATCCCCGGCACGATCAGCACCAAAGCCTCCCTGGTGCGCTCCGCATCGCTCAAGCTCGAGATGCGCAGTGCGACGAGAAGGCGGAAGAACAAGTCGATCTCCCGGCGCAGCGCGGTGCGCACGCTCGCCAAGTCGGCGCCATAACGCAGCAGCCAGACCGCCACGACCGCGGCCGACACGATCGCACTCCACACCACGATGCGGCCGACCGGATACCACTCCAGTGTGCCCGGCTCGGCGCCCTCGGCGGGACGGGCCAGCAGCACCAGGTAGCCGATCCACCACGCCGGCAGCGCGACGCTGATCACGAACATGAATCCGGACAAGGCGCCGAAAATGAAGCCGACCGCTGCGGACGCGACCAGCACGGCGATCAGGCCGGCAAGGGAGGTCCAGCCGATCGCCGCGATCAGGATCGGGAGCTGCGCGAAAGCGGTGAGCACAAGCGAGATCAGCGAGCCGGACGCGACCGACGCCGACAGCAGAGCCGACGCCACGCCGGCACCAACGCCAATGAGGAGGATCTGCGCCATCAGCTGTCCCGCTCTCCCTGAGCGGTTAGAGGCGGATCGCGTCCGCCCCAACCATCGGCCGCCGGAAAATCCCGCCGGCCTCTCGTGACTCGTTATCCGATCCGCGCGCTAGCGGATCACGTAGTTCAGCAAACCGAGGAAGCGCGCCCGCTTGATCGCGCGCGCAAGCTCGCGCTGCTTCTTGGTCGAGACCGCGGTGATGCGGCTCGGCACGATCTTGCCGCGCTCCGAGACGTAGCGCTGCAGCAGCTTCACGTCCTTGTAGTCGATCTTCGGCGCGTTGGTGCCCGAGAACGGGCAGGTCTTGCGACGGCGAAAGAAGGGGCGGCGGCCGCCTCCGGATGAAAATTGCATGGTGCTTACTCCTCGGCCGCAGCTGCTTCGGCGTCGTCGCGCCGGGGACGATCGTCGCGATCACGCCGCGGGCCGCGGTCGCGATCGCCGCGGTCGAAACGGTCGCCGCGATCGAAGCGGCCACCGCCGCGCTCGTCGCGCTCGCGATCCCGGTCGGCCTTGCGCATCATCGCGGAGGGGCCTTCCTCATGCTCGTCGACGCGCACCGTCAGGTAGCGCAGCACGTCTTCGCTCAGGCGCTCCTGCCGCTCGACCTCGGTCAGCGCGGCGGGCGGCGCATCGAGCTTGAACAGCGTGAAGTGCGCCTTGCGGTTCTTGCGGATGCGGAACGACAGCGTCTTCACGCCCCAGTATTCCGGATCGCTGACGAATTTGCCGCCGAGGCCTTCGATGACGCCCTTGAAGCTGGCGGTCATCTCCTCGACCTGTTGCGCGCTCAAATCCTGGCGCGCCATGTAGACGTGTTCGTACAATGGCATGCGAATGCCTCTCCCTTGTGTGGCTCGCTCCGGCGCCAAGCCCCTCGTGCCCTTCGGGAAAGGCTCGAAAGTTCTCAGGAAGGCGGGAACACGGGACGCCGGACCATCTGGTCCTGCCGGCCCTGCTAAGGGACGGCCGTCCGTTCAGCTCCCGGCCGGGATCGAGCGGAAGCGGGGTTTATAGCCGGATTTGCCGCGGTGGCAAGCCATTCAACTCGCTTCCGCGCGAGCGATCTGCTCATCGATCGCGCGGATGCGGTCGGCCAGCTGCACGGCCACCAAGGCGCCCTCGCGCAACTCGCGCGCCGCATGGGGGCCGATTTGCGTCGCATTCTGCATCCGATGCAGCGAGGAGAGGAGTTGTTCGAGGCTTTTCGCCAGCAAGACCTGCTTGAACCGGGCATCTTCGCGCGATCGCGCGATATCGGCATCGCTGATGGTGCTCATGACTCCCGCCCGGCTGGACCCAACGTCAGTCT
>DATEKY010000876.1:0-2416 GCA_035277225.1 Xanthobacteraceae bacterium | reverse complement strand
TTCGAGATCGTCGCGACCGCCAACGGAACGAACCTCGACTACCTGGATCGCGACGGCGACATCGCGTCGCAGCACTACGCGTTCCTGGTGAGCGAGGACGAGTTCGACGCGATCTTCGGCCGGATCAAGGGCCGCAGCCTGTCGTATTGGGCCGATCCCGGTCAGAGTCAGAAAAACGAGATCAACCGTCACGACGGCGGGCGCGGGCTTTATTTCGAGGACCCGAACGGCCACCTGTTCGAGATCATCACGCGGCCTTACGGCAGCAGCGGCTGGAATCCGTAGCGCAGGCTCTTCAGATCACAACGCCTTGACGATCTCTTCCGTCATCTTCTTGGCGTCGCCGAGCAGCATCATCGTGTTGTCGCGGTAGAACAGCGGGTTGTCGATGCCGGCGTAACCGGAGGCGAGCGAGCGCTTGATGAACATCACGGTGCCGGCCTTCCACACCTGCAGCACCGGCATGCCGTAGATCGGCGAGGTCTTGTCCTCTTCGGCAGCCGGGTTGGTGACGTCGTTCGCGCCGATGACGAAGGCGACGTCGGCCTGGGCGAATTCCGAGTTGATGTCCTCGAGCTCGAACACCTCGTCGTAGGGCACGTTCGCCTCGGCGAGGAGCACGTTCATGTGGCCGGGCATGCGGCCCGCGACCGGGTGGATCGCGTACTTCACCTCGACGCCTTCGGCCTTCAGCTTGTCGGCCATCTCACGCAGCGCATGCTGCGCCTGCGCGACCGCCATGCCGTAGCCCGGCACGATGATGACCTTGCCGGCATTCTTCATGATGAAGGCGGCGTCGTCGGCCGAGCCGAGCTTGACCGGGCGCTGCTCCGCGCCGCCCGCAGGTCCTGCGACCTCGCCGCCGAAGCCGCCGAGGATGACGGAGATGAAGTTGCGGTTCATCCCCTTGCACATGATGTAGGACAGGATCGCACCGGACGAGCCGACCAGCGCGCCGGTGATGATCAGCGCCGAATTGCCGAGCGTGAAGCCGATGCCGGCGGCGGCCCAGCCCGAATAGGAGTTGAGCATCGAGATCACGACCGGCATGTCGGCGCCGCCGATCGGGATGATGATCAGCACGCCGAACGCAAAGGCTGCGATCGTCAAAAGCCAGAACGCGAAGTAGCTCTCGGTGCGCACGAACCAGACCGTCAGCAGCACGATGGCGACCGCTAGCGCGATGTTGATGACGTGGCGCATCGGCAGCAGGATCGGCGCGCCGCTCATCCGCGCGGAGAGCTTGAGGAAGGCGATGATCGAGCCGGTGAACGTGATGGCGCCGATCGCGACCCCGAGCGACATCTCGACCAGGCTCGATTTGTGGATGTCGCCGGGCACGCCAATGTCAAACGCGCGCGGCGCATAGAGCGCGGCGGCCGCGACCAGCACCGCCGCCATGCCGACCAGCGAGTGGAATGCGGCGACCAGTTCCGGCATCGAGGTCATCGGCACGCGCCGCGCGATCACGGCGCCCGCCCCGCCGCCGATGCCGATGCCGACGATCACCAGGATCCACGAAAAGACGCTCGCCGGGGGGTGCGAGGCGAGCGTGGTGACGATCGCGATCGCCATGCCGATCATGCCGAACAGGTTGCCCTGACGGCTCGACGCCGGGCTCGAGAGCCCACGCAGCGACATGATGAACAGGACGCCTGCGACGAGGTAGAGCAGCGCGGCGAGATTCTGGCTCATGCGCTTTAGTCTTTCTTCTTGTACATCGCGAGCATGCGCTGCGTGACCAGGAAGCCGCCGAAGATGTTCACCGACGCGAGAATGAGCGCGAAGAAGCCGAGAATGCGCGCCCAGATCGGGCCGGAATCGCGCGTCGTCAGCTCGACGCTGACCGCGAGCAGCGCGCCGACGACGATCACCGAGGAGATCGCATTGGTCACCGACATCAGCGGCGTGTGCAGCGCGGGCGTCACCGACCACACCACGTAGTAGCCGACGAACACCGCGAGGATGAAGATCGAGAAGCGGAACACGAACGGATCGATCATCGCGCCGGTCGCCGCATGCACGCTCGCCGCCGCGAGAGCGGCCGCCTGGTCGGCATATTGCTGGGCGGCTTCAGCGGCCTGGCGAGCCACCTCCGCGGCCGCCTGCGCGGCGTCTGCGGCTTCGCGCGGATTCATCTGGGCCATGCGATGTTCCTTCAGGCCGCGGTTTTAGGCTGGAAGCTCGGATGCACGACGGCGCCGTCTTTGGTGAGCGCGGTCGCCTTGACGATCTCGTCGTCCCAATTGACGGCGAGCTTCTTCTCTTTCTTGTCGACGAGGATGTCGAGGAAGGCGAGCAGGTTCTTCGCATAGAGGCTCGACGCCGACGCGGCGAGGCGCCCCGCGACGTTGTTGTAGCCGACGATCTTCACGCCGTTGACGTCCTCGACGCCGCCGGCCTTGGCGCCTTCGAC
>DATEKY010000875.1:0-3387 GCA_035277225.1 Xanthobacteraceae bacterium | reverse complement strand
GGCGGCACCCCCGTCGGCGCCGCCGGCCGCGACCCCGTTCCGCGCCGCGCCGCAGCGTTCGAACGGCAATGGCGCCGCCGCGGGGGCTGAGGAAGGCGAGGGCGCACCGGTCGGCGAAGGCGACATGGACGACGACGACATGGAGAATTCCCTGTCGCTCGCCGCGATCGAGGCCGAGCTGAAGCCGAAGGTGATGGAGGCGTTCGACAAGATCGCCTCCGAGTACAAGCGGCTGCGCCGCCTGCAGGACCAGGACATCGCGAACCAGCTGCAGAACGAGTCGCTCTCGCCCGCGCAGGAGCGCAAGTACAAGAAGATCAAGGAAGACCTCGTCACCGAGGTGAAGTCGCTGCGCCTCAACCAGGCGCGCATCGACGCGCTGGTCGAGCAGCTTTATGACATCAACAAGCGGCTGATCTCGTATGAGGGCCGCCTGATGCGCCTTGCCGAAAGCTACGGCGTGCCGCGCGAGGACTTCCTCAGGAACCACCAGGGCGAAGAGCTCAATCCGCAGTGGCTCAATCGCGTCTCGAAACTTTCGGCCAAAGGCTGGAAGAACTTCGTCGCGCACGACAAGGACCGCATCAAGCAGATCCGCGGCGACATCCAGGCGCTCGCGACCGAGACCGGGCTGGAGATCGGCGAGTATCGCAAGATCGTCCACATGGTGCAGAAGGGCGAGCGCGAGGCACGCCAGGCGAAGAAGGAAATGGTCGAGGCGAACCTGCGCCTCGTGATCTCGATCGCCAAGAAGTACACCAACCGCGGCCTGCAGTTCCTCGATCTCATTCAGGAAGGCAACATCGGCCTGATGAAGGCGGTCGACAAGTTCGAATACCGCCGCGGCTACAAGTTCTCGACCTACGCGACGTGGTGGATCCGGCAGGCGATCACGCGCTCGATCGCCGACCAGGCGCGCACCATCCGCATCCCGGTGCACATGATCGAGACGATCAACAAGATCGTGCGCACCTCGCGCCAGATGCTGCACGAGATCGGCCGCGAGCCGACGCCGGAGGAGCTGGCCGAAAAGCTCGCGATGCCGCTCGAGAAGGTGCGCAAGGTTCTCAAGATCGCCAAGGAGCCGATCTCGCTCGAGACGCCGATCGGCGACGAGGAGGATTCGCACCTCGGCGATTTCATCGAGGACAAGAACGCCGTCCTGCCGATCGACGCCGCGATCCAGTCGAACCTGCGCGAGACCACGACGCGCGTGCTCGCCTCGCTCACGCCGCGCGAGGAGCGCGTGCTGCGCATGCGCTTCGGCATCGGCATGAACACCGACCACACGCTGGAAGAGGTCGGCCAGCAGTTCTCGGTGACGCGCGAGCGCATCCGCCAGATCGAGGCGAAGGCGCTGCGCAAGCTCAAGCATCCGTCCAGGTCGCGCAAGCTGCGCAGCTTCCTGGACAACTAGCCCGTGCGCGATGCCGACGATCGCGTATTTCTACGGCATCGCGATCCGCATGTATGTTCGAGACCATGCTCCGCCGCATTTCCACGCGATCTATGGCGAGCACGAAGCGAATGTGTCGATCGAGACCGGTGAGGTCATTGAAGGAGCCTTGCCCAAAGGGGCGCAGCGGCTGGTAAAGGACTGGGCTCTGTTGCATCAGGGCGAGTTGCGCAATAATTGGCGTCGCGCTCGTGCGGGCGAATTACCAGAGCGGATCGTAGGTCTCGATGCTGACTAAGGTGACACGGCTCGACAGGCTTGGCGGCTTCAGGCTGCGCGTCCGCTTCAATGACGGCAGCGAAGGCGTGCATGATTTCGCCGCGATGGTCGGCGAGCCTGGTCCCGCACTCGAACCGCTGCGCGACGAGGCCTACTTCGCCCGCGCGTTCCTCGAATTCGGCGCGCTGACCTGGCCCAATGGCTTCGACATTGCGCCGGAATGGCTGCGCCGGGAGATGGAAGCGGCAGGCGAACTCGCGCGCGTCGCGGCGGAGTAGAGCGCCCCGCATGCCCGCCTTCGTCTGGGTTACCAATCATCGGATGTGGAAGGTGGTCGCGCCGTTCAGCGGGAGCTGGGACGTGCTCAAGGCCTACGTCACCGACCCGTGCGCCTACGTCTACTGGTCGACGCCGCGGCACGTCGACGAGATCAAGGCCGGCGACACCGCCTACATCTTCCGCTCGGTCGATCGCCCCGGCATCGTCGCGCGCGGCGTGGTCGAGGAGGCGCCGCGGCACCTGTCGGCGGCCGCCTCATTCGCCTTTCCGCCGCGCCTCACGCCGGCTGGCTGGGACGAAAGCGTCGCGCCCTCGGCATGGAAGACCGGCATCCGGATCGAGCGCACGTTCTGGGACGAGCCGGTGGCGACCGGCCTCAACGCGCACGGCCCGGTCGGGCGGCTGAGCGAGGATGAGGTGAAGGGCATCGAGGGGGAGATAAAGGGGAGGTGAGGGGACGTGACCCCTCCCTTCATATTGCGCCAGTCAAAACCCATCGTTACAGTCAGATTAGAAAAACTCTAATCTGAGACTCCATCCATGCTGTCCGCTCTCGCGTCGCGCCGGCGCTTCGCCGAACTGACGGAAGCCGAGGTGCTGGCGCTTGCGGTGTCCTCCGAGGAGGACGATGCGCGCATCTACGCCACCTATGCGGAGCGGCTGCGCACCGCCTATCCGGCGTCGGCCGCGGTGTTCGACGGGATGGCGGCGGAGGAGAACGAGCATCGGCGGCGGCTGATCGAGGCCTATCAGGCGCGGTTCGGGCATGTGATCCCGCTGATCCGTCGCGAGCACGTCGCGGGCTTCTATTCGCGCCGGCCGATCTGGCTCGTCGAAAATCTCGGGCTCGACCGCATCCGCCAGGAAGCCGCGCGGATGGAGGACGAGGCGGCCGAGTTCTACACCCGCGCCGCGCAAGCGAGCACCGATCCGCAGACGCGCAAGCTGCTCGGCGATCTGGCGGCGGCCGAGCGCAAGCATGAGGCGAAGGCCGAGGCGCTCGAGGCCGGGCACCTCACCCCGAGTGTGAAGAGCGAAGAAGACCAGCGCGCGCGGCGGCAGTTCGTGCTCACCTGGGTGCAGCCGGGCCTCGCCGGCCTGATGGACGGATCGGTCTCGACTCTCGCGCCGATCTTCGCGACCGCGTTCGCGACGCAGCAGCCGTGGACCACGTTTCTGGTTGGGCTTGCGGCGTCGGTCGGCGCCGGCATCTCGATGGGCTTCACCGAGGCCGCGCACGACGACGGCGTCATCTCGGGGCGCGGCTCGCCGGTCAAGCGCGGGCTCGCCTCGGGCCTAATGACCACGGCCGGCGGGCTCGGCCACGCGCTGCCGTATCTCATCCCGGACTTCTGGACCGCCACCGTGATCGCCGGGATCGTTGTGTTCTTCGAACTGTGGGCGATCGCCTGGATCCAGAACCGCTGGATGGA
>DATEKY010000874.1:0-3286 GCA_035277225.1 Xanthobacteraceae bacterium | reverse complement strand
CCTACAGCCAGTTTATCCACGGGCTTGCCAAGGCCGAGATCACCGTCGACCGCAAGGTCCTGTCCGATCTCGCGATCCACGAGCCGGCCGCCTTCCAGGCGATCGTCGAGAAGGCCAAGGCGGCGCTTCCCGCGGCGGCCTAGGCTGTCGTCCCGGCCGAGCGTTAGCGAGAGCCGGGACCCATATAGCCCGGGCCGTGATACGTGGGTCCCGGATCGCCGCTTCGCGGCGTCCGGGATGACACCGGTGAGGACATGATCGATCCCGCCTATGTGCGGCGCATGGCGCGCTATAACCGCTGGCAGAACGAGAACCTGTACGGCTGCGCCGACGGGCTCTCGGACGCCGAGCGGCGGCGCGAGCGCGGCGCATTCTTCGGCTCGGTGCACAAGACGCTGAACCACCTGCTCTGGGCCGACCGCATCTGGATGAGCCGCTTCACGGCGGACGTTCCGAAGCCGGAAGGCGGCATCACGGGCTCGATCGCGCAGCACGACGATTGGGACACGCTCAAGCGCGAGCGGGTCGCATTCGACGGCACGATGATCGCGTGGGCGGAGCGGCTCGATGCCGCGTGGCTCGCGGGCGGCCTCACCTACATGTCGAGCGCGGCCGGCGAGATCACGAGACCGAAATGGCTGCTGGTGACGCACATGTTCAATCATCAGACGCACCATCGCGGCCAGGTGCATTGCATGCTGACCCAGGCCGGCGGGAAGCCGCACGATACCGACATGCCGTTGATGGCGGAGTGACGCGATGAGCGAGATGCAGAAGCTCGAACAGGACATCGTCGCGGCCATCGCCGCCGCCACGGACGAAGCCGCGCTCGAGGCGGTACGCGTCGGCGCGCTCGGCAAGAGCGGCTCGGTCTCGGCACTGCTCAAAACGCTCGGCGGCATGACGCCGGAGAGCCGCAAGGAGCAAGGCCCGCTGATCAACGGGCTGAAAGAGCGCGTGACCGACGCGCTGAAGGATCGGCGCAACACGCTGGCGCATGCCGCCCTCGACGCGCGGCTCAACACCGAGACCGTGGACGTCACGCTGCCGGTGCGCGAGTCGCCGGCCGAGAGCGGACGCATTCATCCGGTCAGCCAGGTGATCGACGAACTGACCACGATTTTCGCCGACATGGGGTTCGCGATCGCCGAAGGGCCGGACATCGAGACGGACGACCTGAACTTCACCAAGCTCAACTTTCCCGAAGGCCATCCGGCGCGGGAGATGCACGACACATTCTACTTCGGCCCGAAGGGCGACGGCTCGCGCATGCTTCTGCGCACGCACACCTCGCCGGTGCAGATCCGCACCATGATGAGCCAGAAGCCGCCGATCCGCGTGATCATTCCGGGACGAACGTACCGCAGCGACAGCGACCAGACCCACACGCCGATGTTCCACCAGGTCGAGGGGCTCGTCATCGACAAGGGCTCGCACCTCGGCCACATGAAGTGGATCCTGCGCGAGTTCTGCAAGGCGTTCTTCGAGGTCGACGACGTGAAGATGCGCTTCCGTCCGTCATACTTCCCGTTCACCGAGCCCTCGCTCGAGGTCGACATCCAGTGCCGACGCACCAAGGACGAAGTGCGCTTCGGCGAGGGCGAGGATTGGATGGAGATTTTGGGCTGCGGCATGGTGCACCCGAACGTGCTGCGCAATTGCGGGCTCGATCCCGACGAGTACCAGGGCTTCGCCTGGGGTATGGGGATCGACCGCATCGCGATGCTGAAATACGGCATCGCGGATCTGCGCCAGATGTTCGAGGCCGACGTGCGCTGGCTGTCGCACTACGGCTTCCGCCCGCTCGACCTGCCGACTTTGGCGGGAGGGTTGAGCACATGAATAGCAACACGCTCGGATCACCTCCCCCCTTGAGGGGGAGGTCGGACCGCGAAGCGGTCCGGGAGGGGGGTAAGCAATCTCCTGCTCACCGGCCGGTGGCGAAGCTGCAGCGCGCGCGCGCCAAGTCGCTGCGCAGCGACATGACCGACGCCGAGCATCGCCTCTGGTGGGCATTACGCGGACATCGTCTGAATGGCCTGAGCTTCCGGCGACAAGCTCCGATCGGACGCTTCATTGTCGATTTCGTCTGTCACGAGCGGCATCTGATCATCGAGGTCGACGGCGGACAGCACGCCGAGAACAATCGTGACGTCGAACGCGATCGATGGCTGGAGTCAAAAGGCTATCGCGTTCTTCGCTTCTGGAATTCAGATGTCCTGCGCAATCGAAACGGCGTGTTGGAATTGATCGTCGCCGCTGCCGCAGAGCATACCCCCCTCCCTAACCCTCCCCCTCAAGGGGGGAGGGGACCCGCCGGTGCGCGGGGAGGTACCAAATCATGAAATTCACCCTCTCCTGGCTCAAGGAGCATCTCGACACCGACGAGCCGCTCGACAAGCTCGCCGACAAGCTCACCATGATCGGGCTCGAGGTCGAGAACATCGAGGATCGCGCGAAGGCGCTGGCGCCGTTCGTCATCGCCAAGGTGATCGAGGCGAAGCAGCATCCCAACGCCGATCGCCTGCGCGTGTGTCTCGTGGACACCGGCGACGGCAATCCGATCCAGGTGGTGTGCGGCGCGCCGAACGCGCGCACCGGCATGACCGGCGTGTTCTCACCCCCCGGCACTTACATTCCGGGCAAGAAGATCACGCTCGGCGTCGGCACCATCCGCGGGGTCGAAAGCCGCGGCATGCTGGTGTCGGAAGCCGAGATGGAATTGTCCGACGACCACGAGGGCATCATCGACCTTCCGGCCGATGCGCCGGTCGGGCAGCCCTACGCAACATGGGCCGGGCTCGACGATGCGGTAATCGAGATCAACCTGACGCCGAACCGTCCCGACTGCACCGGCGTGCACGGCATCGCGCGCGACCTCGCCGCCGCCGACATGGGCAAGTTCATCGATCCCGCACCGAAGCCGGTGAAGGGCGCGTTCCCCTGCCCTGTGTCGGTGAAGATCGAGAGCCCGGAGCTTTGCCCCGGCTTCGCGCTGCGGCTGGTGCGTGGCGTGAAGAACGGGTCCTCGCCCGAATGGCTGCAGAAGCGCCTCACCGCGATCGGGCTGCGCCCCATCAACGCGCTGGTCGACATCACCAACTTCATGACCTTCGACCGCGGCCGCCCGCTGCACGTGTTCGATGCCGCGAAGGTGCGGGGCAATCTCACGGTCAGGCGCGGAAAGAAAGGCGAGAGCCTGCTGGCGCTCGACGGGCGCACATATCAGCTCGACGAGAGCATCTGCGTCATCGCCGACGAGAAGGGCGTGGAATCACTTGCCGGC
>DATEKY010000873.1:0-3824 GCA_035277225.1 Xanthobacteraceae bacterium | reverse complement strand
CCGTCCCACTGGCCGCGCATGATGATGGTCGGCGCCTTGATGTTCTCCGGATTGTTGACCGGCAGCTTCGAGCACATGTCGACATAGGTGCCGGTCGGTACGGAATCGTCGAGCTTGACGATCGCGTCGGCGAACGCGTCGATCACGCGGTCCTCCGCCGTGCCGGGATGGTCGCGGTTGAAGATCGAGTGCACGAAGGCGCGGTCGATCGGGCGGCGGTTCTTGGCGATGAACTCGGGCAGCTTCTTGCGCCGTTCGACGAGCGTCGGCGAGCCTTCGCCGGTCCACACCGTGGCATCGAGCGCGAGGCGGTCGACCATTTCGGGATGGCGCTCGGCGAACAGGCCGGCGCGCAGCGCGCCGGACGAGATGCCATACACAAGGAGAGGGCGGGGGCCACGCAGCTTCTGGATATAGGTCCCGGCCGCGAAACAATCGTCGGCGCCGAATGAAATCGGCGCGTTGTTGTCGCGGTCCTTGGTCGAGCGGCCGTAGCCCTCCATATCCACGCACCAGCAGTCGAAGCCCTGACGCGCGAAGTATTCCATCGCGGAGGAGTCCGGCCGGCCCGGCACCTCGAGATCGAAAGTCGGCTGTGAGGCCATCGAGGAGCCGTGCACGAACAGGATCGTGCCGCGGGTCTTGGCAGGATCGCCAGCGACCTTGTTCCACATGAAGAGCTTGACGTCGCCCTTATTGGTCCAGTGCTCGGTGCCCGGGAGGCGGACCTGTACGTTCATTGATTGCGACCTTCTCAGTTGACGCCGATGTTGTTGGCCTTGATCAGCTTGGCCCAGCGTTCGATCTCGGCCTCGATATAGCGGCCGAATTCCTCCGGTGTCATCACCATCGTGTTGGTGCCCTGGCGGCGCCACGACTCCTTGATCTCGGGACGCGACAGGATCTTGTTGATCTCGCGGTTGAGCGTCTCGACGATCGGTTTCGGCGTCCCGGCGGGCGCCATCACGCCGATCCAGATCGTGTGGTTGTACTCGGGAATTCCAGCTTCCGAGATGGTCGGCACGTTCGGCAGCACCGGCGAGCGGCTCGTGCCCGAGGTGCCGAGCGCTTTCACCCGGCCATCCTCGATGGTGGACGCCATGGTAGGCACGCTGTCGAACATCAGGTCGATCTGCCCGGACAGGATGTCGGCGCGCGCGCCGGTCGAGCCCTTGTAGGGAACATGCACCATATCGATGCCGGCGAGATTTTTGATCAGTTCGCCCGCCATGTGATAGTTCGAGCCCGGTCCGGACGAGCCATAATTGAGCGTGCCGGGCTTTGCCTTCGCGAGCGCGATCAGGTCCTTCAGGCTGTTCACTGGCGAACGCTGCGGTACCACCAGCACCAACTCGGAATTCATTACTGCGGCGACCGGCACGAGGTCGCGCATCAGCCGATAGGGCCGGTTCGGATTGAGCGTCTCGACGACGGTCTGGGTCGCCGAGATCATCAGCAGCGTGTAGCCGTCGGGGGCGGCCTTCGCGACCTCGGTGGTGCCGATGATGCTGCCGGCGCCGGGACGGTTCTCCAGGATCACCGGCTGGCCGAGCGCCTTGCGCAATTCCTCGCCGAGCGCACGGGTGAATACGTCGGTCGGCCCGCCGGCGCCGAACGGAACGATGACCCGGATAGTGCGGTTCGGATAGTCCTGCGCGGCGGCGGGCGCAGCAACAGTCGCAGTCATAATGATCAGACTGAGCAGTAACTTGCGCCAAACTCTTGCCATGACGCTTAGACCACGGCCTTGGCCGCGACCCGAGCCGTCGCCGTGAGTCCGAGCATCTCGCGCGCCTCGGCTGGCGTCGCGATGCCGGGCCCGAGCAACTCGATGATCTTGACGGCTTTCGCCACCAGCGCGGCATTGCTTGGCGCGAGCCTGCCCCGCTCCAGATAAAGATTGTCTTCAAGCCCGACCCGCACGTGCCCGCCGAGCAGGACCGCCTGCGCCACCATGGGGAATTGATAGAGCGATATCCCGAATGCGAACCAGGGCGAGCCCGCGGGCAGGAGATTGCGCATGTAGCTCATCGCTTCGGGTGTCGCCGGCTGGCCCCACGCGATGCCGAGGCAGATTTGGAACATTCCGGGCGCCTTGATGTGCCCGGTTTCGATCATGCGCTTGGCGAGCAGCAGGTGCCCGGTCTCGAACACCTCAAGCTCGGGCGTGATGCCGGCGTCGCGGATGTCGGTCGCCATCGCCTCCAGGATCGGCGGCGTATTCACGAACACGTTCCCGCCCATGTTCATGCTGCCCATGTCGAGCGAGCAGATTTCCGGGCGCAGGTCGAGCACGTGCTGCACGCGCTGGCGCGGCGTCCGCATGGTCGAGCCAGGGCCGGCTTTCATCGGGTCGTTCGGGTCGGGCAGGAAGCGCCCGCCGGGCCCGGTGGTCAGATTGATAACGACGTCGGTGCCGCTCTGGCGGATGCGGTCCACCACTTCGGCGTACAACGCGCCGTCCATGCTCGGCAGCGTGGTCTTTGGGTCGCGCACGTGGATGTGGACGATCGCGGCACCGGCCTTGGCGGCGTCGACCGCCGAGGCGGCGATCTGTTCCGGCGTGACCGGCACGGCGGGGTTTTTCCCCGCTGAATCGGCTGATCCGGTCAGCGCGCACGAGATCATGACCTTGCGTTGCACCGCCGCCCTCCCGGTTTTCTGGGACCTCGCGAATAGCCTACAGCGAGGCGTGGCAACGGGATACTGGATCACGGCGGAGCGGCCATGCGCGCACCTTGCCTCGCATTGTGCGCTGCGCTAAGCCTCGGTCCTGTTCCTGGAACGAATCCGAACTGGCTTTTGGGGCGATTTCGTACGGTTTTTCCGGGTCTTGGGGCAGCGGCCGGAGACTGTTTCCGGCAGGATTTTCGAAGGATCGCGAATGACCGAGCTACTGCAGGATTATTTGCCGCTCGTGGTGTTCATCGCGGTCGCGATCGGCATCGGTCTCGCGCTACTCGTGGTCCCCTTCATCGTCGCCTACAAGAACCCGGACCCGGAGAAGCTCTCGGCCTACGAGTGCGGCTTCAATGCCTTCGACGACGCGCGCATGAAGTTCGACGTGCGCTTCTATCTGGTCGCCATCCTGTTCATCATCTTCGACCTCGAAGTTTCCTTCCTGTTCCCATGGGCGGTGGCGTTCGGTCAGCTTGGCACCTTCGGCTTCTGGTCGATGATGCTGTTCCTTGGCGTCCTGACCGTCGGCTTCATATATGAGTGGAAGAAGGGGGCGCTCGAATGGGATTGAGCGCATGACTCTCGTCGCTCCGGCACCCACCGGCATTCTCGATCCGCGCACCGGCCGTCCGGTCGGCGCGGACGACAGCTATTTCGTGGGGCTGAACAACGAACTCGCCGACAAGGGCTTCATCGTCACGGCGACCGACGAGCTCATCACCTGGGCGCGCACCGGCTCGCTGATGTGGATGACGTTTGGTCTGGCATGTTGCGCGGTCGAGATGATGCAGCTCTCGATGCCGCGCTATGACGTCGAGCGCTTCGGCTTCGCGCCGCGCGCCTCGCCGCGTCAGTCCGACGTGATGATCGTGGCCGGCACGCTGACCAACAAGATGGCGCCGGCGCTGCGCAAGGTCTACGACCAGATGCCGGAGCCGCGTTACGTCATCTCGATGGGCTCGTGCGCCAACGGCGGCGGCTACTATCACTACTCTTATTCCGTCGTGCGCGGCTGCGACCGTATCGTGCCGGTCGACATCTATGTGCCGGGCTGCCCGCCGACCGCCGAGGCGCTGCTCTACGGCGTGCTGCTGCTGCAAAAGAAGATCCGCCGCACCGGGACGATCGAACGGTAATGAGCGAGA
>DATEKY010000872.1:0-4272 GCA_035277225.1 Xanthobacteraceae bacterium | reverse complement strand
GCGTCGATCGAGCCTTTCAGCGGCGTGTCGGTGACCACCGTGGTGGTCGCGACGCGCACTTTGGCGGGTAGCTCTTCGCGCGGCACTTCGGCGACGGTCTGCGGCAGCGCGGTGAACAGACGACGGCTGGAAATCTCGGTCAGCGCGACCTCGTCCTGCGCGATGATGACGCGCGCGCCGACCTTGGTGAGGCTCCACATGCGCTTTGCGAACGCCGCGGGAAGCCGGATGCAGCCGTGCGAGGCCGGATGCCCCGGCACGACCCCTTGATGCATCGCGACGCCCGACCAGGTGATGCGCTGCATGTAGGGCATCGGCGCGCTGCTGTAGAGGTTGGACTCGTGATAGATGCGCTTTTCCAGGATCGAGAACACGCCCTGCGGCGTCGGATGGCCGGGCACGCCGGTCGAGACCTGCGAATGCGCGACCGGCACGCCGCCGGCGTAGAGGGTCAGCTGCTGCTTCTTGATCGAGATGACGACGTGCAGCGGGCCGGGCGGGAGCTTCTCGGACGCCTTGCGGAGCTCCTTTGACAGCTCTTTCTGTTTCGCCGCGTGCCGCGCCGCGCGACTGATCGCCCTGGTCCTGGGTGTTTCGGTCCTCGGCAATTCGGCGATCGGCTCGACGGGACGCCGCTGCCAGAACATCCATCCCGGCTCGTAGGCGGCCGCCGGCGCTGTGCTCGCCAGGAGCAGCGCGATGCCCGCGGCGATCACCGCGTGACGCGGCGCGATCAGGTCCCAAGCCAGCCGCAAGACAAGTCCCCCGCGTCCAACAGAATCTCCCGGCACTCGTTTCTGCGCGCCCGCGCCACTGCGATCAAGATGCGCAATCCGCGGCGCGTTACGGTCTTCCGTGCCCGTGTTTTCGCGGCAACATGCGCGCATCTGGACATGCCGCGCCGCTGCGAAAACCGGCGGATGAACGCCAGATGAACGCCAACTCCCGGAAATTAAACGCCAAAAGTCTCAACCGACCGTGAACCGATTCCACGGTGCCGGGCGACCAATGGCCGAACGACTGATCCAACCAGTCAAACGATCCAGGAGAGAGACATGTTCAGCAAGATCCGTAGCGCGGCGCTCGCGTTGGCAGCCGTTGCCACGCTCGGCACCGCAACCCTCATCAGCACCACCGACTCGGCCGATGCCCGTGGCTTCGGCGGCGGCGGCTTCTCCCGCGGCGGTGGCGGCGGAGGCATGGGAATGGCCCGCATGG
This sequence comes from Xanthobacteraceae bacterium, assembly GCA_035277225.1. Classification (GTDB taxonomy): domain Bacteria; phylum Pseudomonadota; class Alphaproteobacteria; order Rhizobiales; family Xanthobacteraceae; genus PALSA-894. The sequence continues at coordinate 3,054 of DATEKY010000872.1, read as the reverse complement.
GCGGCGGCCGCGTCCATTCCGGTGGCCGCGTGCACATCGGCCACCGCGTCCATTTCGGTCACCGCCATATCGGCCATCGCATCCGCATCGGGCATCACCGCCCGCACTTCCGCCCCCACTGGTGCCATCGCTGGCATCACCACTGCCGCGTCCACGTGCGCTGGCCGCGCCCGCTGCTCTACACGGCGCCGGTTATCGCGACGACCTATGCGGTCGCCCCGACGGTCGCTGCCCCGGCCCCGCGCTGCACCTGCCTGACCAAGGAATACACGCAGGACGGTCTGGTGGTGTTCAAGGACGTGTGCACGAAGGAAGTTGCCTCGGCTCCGGTCGGCAACACCCAGGTGCAACTCCAGCTGCCGGCGCAGCAGCAGGAACAGGCGCCCGCCCAGCAGTAACCAACGCGCAAAGTTCGAGGTGTGAGGTGACGAAAACCCCGGCTTCGGCCGGGGTTTTTGTTTTGGGAGGACGGTGAGCTACTTGCGCTCGAACCCGTCACGCAGAGCGCGCATCCGCGGCAGCACGTCGGCCCACTGGTCCTTGCGCGCGATGCCGAGCATCTGGATCACGCCGCCGTTGCCAAAGCGCAACCATTGCACCGTCATCAGCGGGTCTCTGGTGCGGCCATCCTCCGACTCCGCGACAAGCTCGTGACCCTGCTGGCCGCCGATGCGGACTTGTTCGGACGCGACGATCCGAAGGTCCGGCCTGTTTATGAAGCTCGCCAGCGCGCGCCGCGCGAAGTTGTCGCGTTCGGAAGGCTGCGGCGGCTCGACGGTGCGCAGTGCGACGAGGAAGTACGGTTGCTCCACCGGCAACGTTGTGTCGTTCGGCCCGAGCGTGAAGACCGCGGTGCCATCGGGGCCGGCGCGGAGAATACGAAATTCACCGAGATCGCCGAGGCGATACGGCAATACCGCGAGCATGTCGTCGTGCGAAGGCCGGGCGCGGATGAACGCGCTGGCGAGCGCGGCACGCAAGACTGCGTCTGGATAAGCATCCTTTGCGGCCTCAGGCAGCGCCGCGACCACGATCGCGGTCATGTCGTCGGTGCGCGTGAGCAGTGCCCATTTGCGCATCACGACGCCGTTCTCCATCTGGCGCGCGCCGATCAGTTGCGCCGGACCGCCCGGCGTCTCGATAATCTCGCGCGCGATCAGTTCCATGCCGCCGGCGCGCATCTGCTCGTCGGAGAAATCCTTCTCGACCTTGGCGAAGCTCTGCGCCGACAATTCGGTGACGACGAGCACGGCGCCGCGCGCACGATCCTCGAAGCCCTGGAACCGGTCGCTCTTCGTCATGCCGGGCGGCGGCACGATGCCGATGCGCGAGCCGGGCGGGAAGATCGGTTGCGCGAGCGCGAGCGACGATAGCAGCGCGAGGGCGGCCGCGAGCAATAGGCGGACGAGTGTCATCGCGGGATCATAGCGCGCCGAAGTCAGCCAGTGCGCGCTCCACGGTGACGATCTTTGCGACCGGCTTCAGCCCCTCGATGGCGGCCTCGTGCACATGGCGGCCGAATGCCGCGCAGCCGTCCTCGATCAGGGTGCAATGAAACTCGCGCACGTGCGCGTCGCGCACCGTCGAGGCGACGCCGCCGTTGGTCACGATGCCGGTGAAATAGAGGTCTTCGATGCCGCACTTCTTCAGCACCCATTCGAGCCGCGAGGCGTGGAACGCCGAGTAGGCGATCTTCTCCACGGTCACGTCGGCGGGCGCGAGCGGCTCGACCACCTGTTGCCCCCAGCTTCCCGGCGCGAAGTCGCCCTTCTTCAGGAACGGACGCAGCGCTTTCAGATGCGGCGAGATGATCGGTTCGCCGCCGCGTCCGGGCACGAGCGTAAACAACGTCGCGACGATGAGCACGCCTCGTTCGCGTGCGCGCCGCACCAGCGGCGCGAGGCGCGCGGGCAGCGCCGCGATCGCCGGGTCGGACTGCCCGGCTTTGCCGTAGGCGCCGTCGGGGTGGATGAAGTCGTTCTGCAGGTCGCCGAGGACCAGCGCGGTGGTCGATTTGCTCATGCGCCCTCCACGATCACGTTGCCGAGGCGATCGACGCGCGCGATGTGGCCCGGTTCTATCACGGTTGTGGCGTCGGGCTGCTCCAGGATCGCCGGACCTTCGATCGTGGCGCCCGCCGGCAGCGCGAGCCGCGACCAGACCGCCGTGTCGCGCCAGCCGCCAAGGAACCACACCTTGCGCGATCCGGCTTTCGCCGCCTCCAGCGAGTTCGACGCATCCGGCGCGAACACCGAGAAATCGAATGCCGGGCGCCGTCCGATTGCGGCGACGCGGAGCGACACGATGCGCACGGCAAGCCCCGGCAGCAGGCGGCTGAACGAGGCGGAATACGCCGCCTCGAACGCTTTCCGCACCACGCTCTCATTTACGCCCCGCGCATCCGCCGTGACCGGCAGCGGCACCGCGACCGTGTGGGTCTGCCCGAGATAATGCATGTCGAGCTCGAAGATCACGTCGACGCGCTCGACCGGAATGCCGGCCGCCTTGATCACGTCGCTCGCCTCGCGGCCGGCCGTCGCCATGCGCAGCTCCAGCGCATCCGCGCGCAGCCCGTCGAGCATCATGTTGACGGTCTGCACCATGTCGTGGCGCAGATCGGCGAGCACGCAGCCGAGCGCCGACGTGATGCCGGGGAAGCGCGGCACCAGCGCGCTCTTCAAGCCGACCTCGCGGATCAGCGCGCCGACATGCAGCGCGCCGCCGCCGCCGAACGGCATCGCGACGAATTTCTGCGGATCGTGCCCGCGCTCGATCGACACCAGGCGAATGGCGCCGGCCATGCGCGCATCCGCGACGCGCACGATCGCGGCGGCGGCATCGTCGGTCGACAGGTTGAGCGGTCTGCCGACGTGCTGGTGAATCGCGCGCTGCGCCGCCTCCACGTCGAGTGATTTCAACTCGCCGCCGAGCGGGCGCTGCGCATTGATGCGCCCGAGCACGACCTGCGCATCGGTGAGCGTCGGCCGCGAATTGCCCTGGCCGTAGCACACCGGCCCCGGCACCGAGCCGGCGCTTTCCGGCCCGACCTGCAGC
>DATEKY010000871.1:0-2251 GCA_035277225.1 Xanthobacteraceae bacterium | reverse complement strand
GTGATCCCGATCGGCGGCGGCGGGCTGATCGCCGGCAATGCGATTTCCGCGCGCGGGATCAAGCCCGAGATCGAGATCGTCGGGGTCGAATGCGCGCTCTATCCCTCGATGTGGAACGCGCTGAAAGGCGAGAGCCGGCCGGTCGGTGGCGCAACCCTCGCCGAAGGCATCGCGGTGAAGAACGTCGGCAGGCTCACCGAGCCGGTGGTGCGCGAACTCGTCTCGGACGTGGTGCTGGTCGAGGAGGCGCATCTCGAGCGCGCCGTGAACGCGTTCCTGACGCACCAGAAGACCATGGCGGAAGGCGCGGGCGCGGCCGGGCTTGCGGCGCTGCTCGCCAACCCCGCACGCTTCAAGGATCGCCGCGTCGGGCTCATCCTCTGCGGCGGCAACATCGACCCGCGCATCCTCTCCTCGATCATGTTCCGCGAGCTGGAGCGCGAGAGCCGCGTGGTGTCGTTCCGCCTGACCATTCCGGACCGCCCCGGCGTGCTCGGCGTGATCGCGACGCGCTTCGGCGCGCTCGGCGCCAACATCCTCGAAGTCGAGCACCGCCGCCTGTTCCTCGACGTGCCGGCGAAGGGCGCCAAGCTCGACGTCACGGTCGAGACGCGCGACGCCGCACACGCGGAGGAGATTTTCCGCGCGCTCACCGCCGACGGCTACGCGCCGGTGCGGATCGACGCGGGCGCGGTCGACTGAACTATTGCTGCGGGAAGCGGTCGTCGGTGGTCGGCACCGCGGTCCACACGCTCGGCTTCTCGGCAGCCTCGGGACGCGGACGCGGCAGCGGCGGATCGACGGGGCGCCGTGCCGCCGTGACGATCGGCTTGCGGCGCGGCAGCGGTGGCGGGCCTTCGATCGCCGGCGTCGCGCTCTCGGCGACCTCGTCCGGATCAGGTGTGGCCGTTGCGGTCGCGAGCGCCGCCGGCGCGGAGTCGATCGGCGCGGCCACGGGTGCCGGAGGGGGAGGAGGAGCGGGTGCGGGCGCCGGTCCTGCGGACGGCGCGAACTGATCCATCGCGCTCCAGCGGTCGGCGATCGGGTTGAAAGCCGTAGACTCGACGTTGCGGGCTGCGGGCGGCGGTACGGTAAGGGCCGGCTGAGCCGGTGCGGCCTGCGCCTCGATCACGGCCGGCGGAGCGGCGGGCGTTTCGGCCGGCTGCGCCTCACGGGATGGGGGTACGGGGGCCGGCGCGCTCTCGCGCGCGGCCAGCGCCAGCGGCGCCGGCATCATCACGCGGGGCGGTTCCACATAGGCCCGGATGAACCAGACGATGCCCCAGAACGAGCCGAGGATCGCCAGAATAACGCAGGCAAGGACCAGCACTTTCGTGCCCATCCCCGAAGGGCGCCGTGCCTCGACTTCTTCCTCGTACACCGTCATCGCCGTGACTGCCCGATGACACAACTGACCGCATGATACGGCAGAAGGCCACGGCGCGATAGGGCATTCAGATTCGGGCGGAAAGGTGCCCCGGCAGGGCGACGAGGAACCGGCTGCCGCCGCCGTCGGCGCCCTCGCAGCGCACCTCGCCGCGATGGTGGCGCGCGATCTGGCGCACCAGCGCAAGGCCAAGCCCGCTGCCGCGGCCGCTCTCGGCGGAACCTGCGAGGCGGTGGAACGGCTCGAAGATCCGCTCGCGCTCCTGCTCCGGGACGCCGTGTCCGTGGTCGCGGACCGCGATCATCACCCAGGGGCCGTTGACGCCGACGCTGATCCCGGGCGCGGTGTCTCCGCCATGACGGCGGGCGTTGTCGATCAGGTTGCGGATCATCCGCCGCAGCAAGGTCGGATCGCCGCGCACCGTCGCGGGCTTGCCCTCGACCGCGATGCTGTCGCGCGCGGCCTCTTCGGCCGCCAGCGCCAGGATATCGATCTCCTCGTTGACTTCGGGCGCGCGCAGCGCATCGAGGCGGCTTGCCAGCAGGATCTCGCCGATCAGCTGGTCGAGCTCGGCGATGTCGGCCTTGATGCGCTCCTGCTGCTGCGGATCGGTTGCGCCGCCCGGGAGCGCGAGCGCCATGTTGATGCGGGTGAGCGGCGTGCGCAGCTCGTGGCTGGCGTTCGCCAGCAGCATCTTGTGCGCACGGATGAGCTCCTCGATGCGCCCGGCGGAGCGGTTGAAGCTCGCGGCGAGTGCGGCGACCTCGTCCTTGCCCTCGATCTTCACGCGCGCCGCAAGGTCGCCTTCGCCGAGCTGCTCGACGCCGGCGCGCAGACGCTCCAGCCGCCGCGTGAGGCGCCGCG
>DATEKY010000870.1:0-7186 GCA_035277225.1 Xanthobacteraceae bacterium | reverse complement strand
ACCGTGGTGCCGGGCGCGAGAATCTCCACTTCGTCCAGATGCACCGTGACGGCGTCGAACACCGCCCCCTTGCCGCGATACATCGGATGCTCGCGCCCGGCCTGCGTCAGCGCGATGCGCCGCCCGATCCCGATCTCGCGGCCCTTCGGATTCGGGCGCACCGTGCCGCCGGCCGCGACGGTGATCACCTGCAGGCCCCAGCAGCTGCCGAACAGCGGCATCCTCGCGTTGAGCACCTCGCGCGCCAGCTCGATCTGGGCGTCGATCTCCGGCCCGCGATCGTAGACGTTCAGCGCCGAGCCGGTGATCGCCACGCCGTCATAGCCTTCGAGCCCGCCGATCGGCAGGTTGGCGCCCGGATCGGCCGGATAGCAGATGTCGACCACCGCGCCGGGCAACAGCTCGCGCAAGAGGTCCGCGTAGCCGTCGCTCATGATCGCGCTGCCGACCGCGACCTGCTTGGCGCGCAGCTCGGCGGTATTGCCTTCGCAGACGAGGAGGCGGGGCGGGGACATGGTCCCTCTCATAACCCCAAATGCGGCCCAACGCGACGCTTGACCTTGCTCCCACCGGTTGGCACCTCAGATGCGGGGAAAGGCTCAAGGAATCACGCACCACACCACAATGGCTGACTTCGACCTCGCCATCATCGGCGGCGGCATCAACGGCGCCGGAATCGCGCGCGACGCGGCCGGGCGCGGCCTCTCAGTACTGCTGATCGAGCAGAACGACCTTGCGTCCGGCACCTCGTCGAAATCGACCAAGCTGATCCATGGCGGCCTGCGCTATCTCGAATTCTACGCCTTCCGCCTGGTGCGCGAGGCACTGATCGAGCGCGAGGTGCTGATCGGCATCGCGCCGCACCTGACCCGCCCGCTGCGCTTCGTGCTGCCGCACCACTCCGGGCTGCGCCCGGCCTGGATGCTGCGGCTCGGGCTGTTTCTTTACGACCATCTCGGCGGCCGCAAGATCCTGCCAGGCACCGAGGCCGTCGATCTGACCCATCACGTCGTCGGCGAGCCGCTCAAGCGCGAATACCACCGCGGCTTCATCTATTCGGACGGCTGGGTCGACGACGCGCGTCTCGTGGTGCTGAACGCGGTCGATGCGGCCGAGCGCGGCGCCTCGATCCGCACGCGCACGCGGCTGATCCGCGCCGACCGGCAGGGCGATGCGTGGCAGCTCGTGCTCAATGCGCGCGGCGAGCGCGAGACCGTGACGGCGCGCGCGCTGGTGAATGCGGCGGGCGCCTGGGTGCCGGAAGTGGCCGACCACATGCTGCGGCTGCCGCCGTCCGGCCACATGCGGCTGGTCAAGGGCAGCCACATCGTGGTGCCGCGGCTTTATGGGCACGACCACGCCTACATCTTCCAGAACGCCGACGGGCGCATCGTCTTCGCCATTCCCTACGAGCACGACTACACGCTGATCGGGACCACGGACGAGGATTTTCACGGCGACCTCGCCGCGCCGACCGCGAGCGTGGCCGAGATCAACTATCTGTGCGGCGCGGTCAGCGGCTACTTCCGCAAGGGCGTCACGCCCGACCAGGTGGTGCATGCGTTCGCGGGCGTACGCCAGCTCTACGACGACGGCGCGCGCAGCGCGCAGAACCTGACGCGCGAATATCTGCTCGATCTCGACGGCAAGCCGCATGCAGCGCCGCTGCTTACCGTTTATGGCGGCAAGATCACCACCTACCGCACCCTGGCCGAGGCCGTGCTAGCAAAGCTCGCGCCGGCGTTGCGCCAGGGCGCGCCGTGGACCGCGCATGCGCCGCTCCCCGGCGGCGACTTCCCGCATGACGGCATCGAGGCGCTCACCGCCCGCGCGCGCGGGCTGTGGCCATTCCTCACCGAGCCGCACGCGCGGCGGCTGATCCGCGCCTACGGCACGCGGCTCGATCGCCTGATCGGGGAGGCGCGCGACATGGCCGCGCTCGGCGAGCGCTTCGGCGGCGACCTGACCGCGGCGGAAGTGCGCTACCTGATGCGCCATGAATTCGCCGAAACCGCCGACGACGTGCTATGGCGACGATCGAAACTGGGATTGCGGCTCGGCCCGGAGGCCGTCGCTGCGCTCGAACGATTCATGCAGTCAAGCGGCCGCGCGGCGGCCGAGTGATTTGAAAATATTGCGCGGAGGCGAGATTGCCGAGTCACATCATTTCCATCGACCAGGGCACGACCTCGACGCGCGCCTTCCTGTTCGATGGCGCGCTTGCGCCAGTCGGCTTCGCACAGCTCGAGTTTGCGCAGATCTTCCCGCAGCCGGGCTGGGTCGAGCACGATCCGCAGGGCATCTGGACCACCTCGGTCGCGACCGCGCGCGCCGCGATGGCGAGCGCCGGCGTGGAGGCGAAGGACGTCGCGGCGATCGGCATCACCAACCAGCGCGAGACCACGATCGTGTGGGACCGCACGACCGGCAAGGCGATCCACAACGCCATCGTCTGGCAGGACCGCCGCACCCACGAGGCCTGCGCGGCGCTCGGGCGCGCCGGCCACGAGAAGCTGATCAGCGAGCGCACCGGCCTGCTGCTCGATCCGTACTTCTCGGCCACGAAGATCGCCTGGCTGCTCGACAACGTGCCGCATGCGCGCGAGGCAGCCGAAGCCGGCAAGCTCGCCTTCGGCACCGTCGACACGTATCTGCTGTGGCACCTGACCGGCGGCAAAGTGCACGCAACCGACGCCACCAACGCGTCGCGCACGCTGCTGCTCGATATCCGCACCGGGCAGTGGGACAAGGAATTGCTCGACCTCTTCCGCATCCCGGCCTCGATGCTGCCCGAGGTGCGCGACTGCGCCAGCGATTTCGGCACCACGCTGCCGCATTTGCTTGGGGGCCCGGTGCGCATTCTCGGCATCGCGGGCGACCAGCAGGCCGCGACGATCGGGCAGGGCTGCTTCAAACCCGGCATGATGAAATCCACTTACGGCACCGGCTGCTTCGCGCTGCTGAATACGGGCGATACGCCCGTGAAGTCCCGCGCGCGCATGCTGACCACGATCGCCTACCAACTCGAAGGCAAGCGCATCTACGCGCTCGAAGGCGCGATCTTCATCGCCGGCGCCGCAGTGCAGTGGCTGCGCGACGGGCTGAAGCTGATCGCGACCGCGGCCGAGACCGGCACGAACGCGGCGCACGCCGACCCGGCCGATCAGGTCTACCTGGTGCCGGCTTTCGTCGGGCTCGGCGCGCCGTGGTGGGACCCGGAGGCGCGCGCCGCGCTCTACGGGCTCTCGCGCAAGTCGGGACCGGCCGAGATCAGCCGCGCCGCGCTGGAAGCGGTCGGCTACCAGACCCGCGACCTGCTCGAGGCGATGCGCGCCGACTGGCCGGCCGCGAAAGAGACCGACACCGTGCTGCGCGTCGATGGCGGCATGACGCCGAGCGATTACACGATGCAGTTCCTCTCCGACATCCTCGACGTGCCGGTCGACCGGCCGGTGTTCATGGAAACGACGGCCCTCGGCGCCGCCTACCTGGCCGGCCGCAAGGCCTCCGTCTATCCCGACCTCGACGGCTTCGCGGCGACCTGGAAGCTCGACCGCCGCTTCACCCCCGCGATGGATGCGGCGACGCGCGAGCGCAAATGGCACGGCTGGCAGGACGCGGTGCGGCGCACGTTGACGCCGCGTTAGGGCTAACGGCTTCTCTCCCGCGCATCGGCGCGAATTCGCGACAATTGTATCTATCGATTTTACGCCGCTCTCATGCGGGCCTGTTGTAGTGCGCCCAAGGGCAGGGGAAGGCGATGAATTCCGTGGCCAGCAGCCGCATCGACAAGCTGGTGCAATCGATCTCGGTGCTGATTGTCGAGGACAATCAGTACATGCGGAAGGTCGTCCGCAACATCCTGGTCAATATCGGCGTCAAGAACATCCACGAGGCGCCCGACGGCATCGCGGGACTCGAGGCGATCCGCATGTTCGCGCCCGATCTCGTCATCCTCGATTGGGAAATGCCGCTGCTCAACGGCGCCGAGCTGGTGCGCATCGTGCGCTCGCCCGGCGTGTTCCCGGTGCCGGACGTGCCGATCATCATGCTCACCGGCCATGTCGAGCGGTGGCGCGTGATCGAGGCGTCGCGGCTCGGCGTCAACGAATTCCTCAAGAAGCCGGTGTCCGGCAAGGCGCTGCTCGACCGCATCGTGGCGATCCTCATCCGTCCGCGCGCGATGGTGCGGCTCGGCGACTATTACGGCCCGGAGCCGCGCAAGCTGTTTTTTGAGCCGGTGCAGAAGATGATCGCGCCGCCGACCGCGCCCGCGGCACCGGCCGAGAAGGCCGAGGGCGACGCCGCCGCCAAGCTGATGGTCTAGCGTTGTCGGTCCGGCGCCGGTTTCGCGCCGCGGCCAAATATGATTAGCGTGCCGCATGGCGGCACTCGTCAGCTTCGAGCAGATCACCAAGCGCTTCGGCGATTTCACCGCCGTCGACGGCGTCACGCTCGCGATTCACGAGAACGAGTTCTTCGCGCTGCTCGGGCCCTCGGGCTGCGGCAAGACCACGCTACTGCGTCTGCTCGCGGGCTTCGAGACGCCCGACGCCGGCCGCGTGCTGCTCGACGGAGCGGACCTCGCCGGTGTGCCGCCCTACCGGCGGCCGGTGAACATGATGTTCCAGAGCTATGCCCTTTTTCCGCACATGACGGTCGCCGGCAACGTGGCGTTCGGGCTGAAGCAGGACAGATTGCCGAAGGACGAGATTGCTGCCCGCGTCGACGAGATGCTGGCGCTGGCGCGGCTGACCGGTTTCGCCGAGCGCAAGCCGGACCAGCTTTCGGGCGGGCAGCGCCAGCGCGTCGCGCTCGCGCGCTCGCTCGCCAAGCGCCCGAAGGTGCTGCTGCTCGACGAGCCGCTCGCCGCGCTCGACCGCAAGCTGCGCGAGGAGACGCGCTTCGAGCTGAAGGCGCTGCAGCAGAAGCTGCAGACCACCTTCGTGATCGTGACGCACGACCAGGACGAGGCGATGACGGTCGCGGACCGGATCGCCGTGATGGACCACGGCCGCGTCGTGCAGGCCGGCCCGCCGGAGGAGATCTATCAGCGGCCGAATTCGCGCTGGGTCGCGGGTTTCGTCGGCGACGTCAACCTGATCGAGGCGCAGGTGAGCGCGGTCTATCCGTCCTTCGTTCTGCTCGAACGCGAGGGGCTCAAGCTGCGCGTCGCGGCGAATGCCGTGGTCGCGCCCGGCATGCCGGTCGCGGTCGCGCTGCGGCCGGAGAAGATCGCCGTCTCGCCGGTGCAGGCGGAGAGCACTGCGGAGAACGGCGCCGCCGGGACCGTCAGCGAGATCGGCTATCTCGGCGCGACCTCGCTCTACAAGGTGCGGCTCGACAGCGGGCCGGTGTTGAAGGTCGCGGTTATGAACGAGGCGACGCGCACGATCCATGCGAACGATCGCGTGTGGCTGTCATGGGCGCCCGATGCCGGCGTGGTGCTGGTGGAGTGATGATGGGCGCACCGCACACACAGACCCTCATCCTGAGGAGCGTCGCGCAGCGGCGCGTCTCGAAGGATGGCCACGCACGCCCTCGCCCTTCGAGACGCCCGCCTTCGCAAGGGATTCGGCGGGCTCCTCAGGGTGAGGGCTGACAAACATGCCAAACCCAAAACCCCACTGGCTCACCCGCCTCTCGATCCTCGCGCCTTACGCGTGGCTGGCGGTGTTCTTCCTCGTGCCGTTCCTGATCGTGCTGAAGATCAGCCTGTCGCAGACCGCGGTGGCGCAGCCGCCTTACGAGCCGCTGCTTGACCTCTCCGCCGGCTGGCAGGGCGTGAAGGCATTCGTCGGCCGCCTCTCGCTCGACAGCTACGCCAGCGTGTTCGCCGACTCGCTGTACGCCTGGTCGTACTGGAAGAGCATCCAGGTCGCCTTTCTCTCGACGCTCATCCTGCTGCTGATCGGCTATCCGGTCGCCTATGCGCTGGCACGCGCGCCGCGCCGCCTGCAGGGCGTGCTGGTGCTCGCCGTGATCCTGCCGTTCTGGACTTCGTTCCTGATCCGCGTCTATGCGTGGATGAACATCCTGCAGCACGACGGGCTGCTCAATCAGGCGCTGCTTGCGCTGCGCATCATCGACGCGCCGGTGTCGTGGCTCGCGACCGACCATGCGGTCTATATCGGCATCGTCTATTCGTACTTCCCGTTCATGGTGCTGCCGCTCTACGCCGCGCTCGAACGCATGGACGAGACGCTGCTTGAGGCCGCGGCCGATCTCGGCGCCCCGCCGTGGCGCACGTTTTTCACCGTCACGGTGCCGCTGTCGCTGCCGGGGATCGTCGCCGGATGTCTCCTCTGCTTCATCCCGATCACCGGCGAGTTCGTCATTCCGGATCTGCTCGGCTCGTCCGCGACGACGATGATCGGGCAGGTGCTATGGCTCGAATTCTTCGGTAACCGCGACTGGCCGGTCGCCTCCGCGCTCGCCGTGATGCTGCTGGTGATCCTGGTCACGCCGATCATGATCTATCGCCAACGCGAAGCCAGGCAGATGGAAAAAGTGTGATGCGCCGCTTCAGTCCGCTCAACATGACGGCGCTGACGCTCGGCCTCGCGTTCCTCTATCTGCCGATCGCGATCCTGGTGGCCAACTCGTTCAACGACTCGCGCCTCGTCACCGTGTGGGGCGGCTGGTCGCTGCGCTGGTATCGCGTCCTGGCGAACGATGCCGCGATGCTGGAGGCCGCGCGCGTCTCGTTCGGCATCGCGTTCCTCTCCGCAACGGTAGCGACCGTGCTCGGCACGCTCGCCGCACTGGCGCTGGTGCGCGGCGGGCGCTTCCGCGGCCGCATCCCGTTCTCCGGCATGATCTACGCGCCGCTCGTGATGCCGGAAGTCATCACCGGGCTGTCATTGCTGCTGCTGTTCGTCGCCGCCGACATCGACCGCGGCTTCTGGACGATCGCCATTGCGCACACGACCTTGACGATGTGCTTCGTCGCCGTGGTGGTGCAGTCGCGTCTCGTGACGTTCGATCGCAGCCTCGAGGAGGCCGCAATGGACCTCGGCTGTCCGCCGCTGCGCACATTCCTGACCGTCACGTTACCGCTGATCGCGCCGGCGGTCGTGTCGGGCTGGATGCTCGCCTTCGCGCTCTCGCTCGACGATCTGGTGCTGGCGAGCTTCGTCACCGGGCCGGGCGCGACCACGCTGCCGATCCGCATCTATTCCGAGGT